>CAZZEA010000026.1:0-7313 GCA_964652925.1 uncultured Candidatus Peribacteria bacterium
ATGGTGTAGATTCTGAAATTGATAAACTTAGAGAAATAGCGTTTCATTCTGATAAACTCCTCGTTGATTATCAGCAATTTTTGGCGGAAATAACTGATATTTCCAATGTAAAAGTGAAGTTTATTCTCAATCAAGGATACTTCATTGAAATCACCAACAAAGATATTGAACAGTTTGAAAGTAAACTTGCTGAACATAAAAAAAATAATCCTGACGATACAAAATCAGATTTGATTCGTAGAAATACGCTCAAATGAGGACAGAGATTTACTTCTCCGTATCTTGATCATTTGCAAGAAGATATTTTGGAAGCAAGAGCTCAACTGGTTAAACAAGAATTTAGTCGTCTTTCTCATTTGCAGCAAGAAATGGCTATGATCGTGGAACCATTGACCAGCTTTGCTACTACTCTTTCCTGGTTGGATGTCTTTACTGCTCAAGCGTTGCTTGCGAAGCAACATCGCTATACCAAGCCAACCATCACCCACGATCATCGTATAGAAATTAGTGAAGGAAGACATCCCGTGATAGAACAATTCCTCCCTCAGGATCAACAATTTATCCCAAATACATTGACGTTTGGAGATCATGATGATTTCTTGCATGTTATCACCTGACCAAATATGTGAGGTAAATCCACCTATCTTCGTCAAAATGCCTTAATTGTTTTGATGGCTCACTGTGGACTATTTGTACCAGCAAAAGAGGCTACCATATGACTTATAGATGCTTTGTTTGCTCGTGTGTGAAGTGGTGATGTAATTGCCAAAAATCAATCTACCTTTATGACGGAAATGATTGAAGTTGCTAATATATTAAACAATGCTACACTAAAAAGTTTTATCATTTTTGATGAGCTTGGACGTGGAACTTCTACCTATGATGGACTCGCTTTGACCAAAGCTATCTTGGAATATATTGTCCAAGAAACCAAAGCAAAAACATTGATTGCAACTCATTATCATGAATTAATCCAGCTTGAATGAACATTACCATGAGTAAAAAATTATAGTGTAAGTGTGTATGAAACTGAGAAAGAAGTTATCTTTATGAAAAAAATAGCCGCATGAGGAGCTAGCAAAAGTTATGGTCTTGATGTAGCAAAATTAGCGGGAATATCACCTGCTATCATAGAAAGGGCCAAAGAAAATTTAAAAACTTTGGAAACCAATAAGAAAGACTTTTCTGCTCAACACGGATTACTTGAAACTGTTCGTGAAATTCCTGTCAAAAATCCAAAGTTTGAAAAAATAAAAACATTACTCCAAAGCTATGACATCAATAGCATGACGCCGTTACAAGCATTACAATTATTGTCAAAAATCAAAGACGAACTTCAGTAATTTTATTTCTTAGTTTTTACTTATGACTCGAGTTTATATTTTAGTTATTTATTTTCTTCTTATCAATATTGCGACTTTTATCACACGATGAATTGATAAATGGAAAGCACAACATCAAAAATGGAGAATCAAAGAAAAGACGCTTCTGTATTTGGCTGGTGCTTGAGGTTGGCTTGGTGCTTTATGAGCTATGGAATTTTTACGCCATAAAACTATTAAAGGAAAATTTTTAATCTGGTTTTGGCTATGGACTGGACTTTGGATTATAGCAATTCTTACTTTGCTTATTTTGTTTGTATAATATGGAGAATATCCAGCAAAATATCTTATCTCGATATAAAAAAAATTGAAGAAAGCTTCCTTGGAGACAGACAACAGATCCTTATGCAATCCATGTTTCTGAGGTTATGTTTCAACAGACACAGGTGGAGAGAGTAATCCCCTACTTTCATCAATGGATGAAAGATTTTCCCGATTATCAAAGCTTAGCCAAAGCAAGCAAGACTGAGCTTTTGAAGCATCGATCATGATTAGGATTCAATAGTAGAGCGTTGAGATTGCAAGCATGCGCACAACAGGTAGTTGAACAATATAATTGAATATTACCAAAAGAAAGAAACCAGCTTTTATGATTACCGTGAATTTGACCCTATACTTCGGCAGCAATTTTGGCTTTTGCTTGGAACCAAGAAGTCCCGGTGATTGATACCAATATTAGAAGAGTACTTATCTTCTTGTACAAACTTCCTGAGACTATTTCAATGCAAGAACTCGAAAATTTTGCTGCGACTATTATCCCCAAAGCAAAATCTCGCGATTGGCATAATGCATTGATGGATTATGGAGCATTAGAACTCACCACAAGAAAGACTAAGATCAAACCCCTTTCCAAACAATCAAAATTTGAAGGCTCTGATAGGCAAGTGAGAGATTGGATTTTGAAGCAGTTAATAAAAAATAATAAGCCCCTGCAGATTTCTTATATTAAAAAAGAATTTCCGACAAAAGATGTTGGGCATATCGTAAAAGGGATAGAAGAGGAAGGATTGGTGGTGGTGAGATGAAGGAAAATAGTTTTGGAATAAAAAAAGAAGCTACTATATTTCGCTCCTATGAAATAACACATTAATTATGCCGCAATTAATCCTTTAAATTCTTGGTGGATTAATTTTAATTTATCCCAATCTTGGGGCTTTACTCTCCCTTTTTGCGAGACTGTTTTGAATTTTGCATTGAGAGCATTTGCTTTATTGGCAATAGTCGCATATAGCTCAGGATTTTCTTTTTTGAGAGCCTTAAATTTATTAACCAAGCTCATCACATCACACTTTTCGATAGTTTTTTTATTCATCAATCTATCAAAGATGTTTTTAGTTTCAGACTCAAGTTGTGCCTGGCGTGATTTATGATTTCCCATTTTAGTTTTTTGTTTTTATATATATTTTCTCCAAAATAGCAATATTATCTTGATTTTTGATTTTGTTTTATTAGATTGTTCATTGCGTCCTTTGAAATATATTTTAAATTACGCATATCACAAATATTTTGTAAAGCAACGCTAATCGGCTTCTATTTGTGATATAAAACAATTTTAAAACTCACCTCTACTATTTAAGAGGGAGAAAAACCTTGAGGAGCTGGGAGGCGCTTATATAGCCCCAATCTCTCCTCTTTTTTTATAGTTGCATTTATTGAAGGAAAACTTAATAAGATTATCAGTTAGATTTCCACCTTAACTAACAAGGCGGAAATGACATAATCAAAACTTAACACTTAAAATTTAACACTTAAAATTAAATTGAAGATGCTGTATTTTATTCCAACACCTATTGGAAATAAAGAAGATATTACCTTGAGAGCCTTGCGCTTATTCAAAGAACTAAAATATCTGTTTTGCGAAGATACGAGGACAACAATGAAATTGTTGCAGATGTATGACATAGATTTTTCTGAGAAACAACTCTCTTCGCTAACGAGTTTCACCGATCAAAGCAAAATGAATCATTATCTCAATATTTTAAAAACTAGTGATGTAGGAATTGTCTCTGAAGCGGGCACTCCTTGACTCTCGGATCCAGGAAAGAGCCTTATTCAATTATGCAATGAACAAAACCTTCCCTATTCTGTTCTTCCGTGAGCGAATGCCTTAGTGCCTGCGGTGGTAGGCGCTGGCTTTGATACGTCATCGTTTGTATATATAGGATTCCTTCCTCAAAAAAAAGGGAGACAAACAGCGTTAAAAAACGCTATAACATCTGAAATACCTGTCTTTTTTTATGAATCGGTCCATAGAGTGGAAAAACTTTTTACTGAGCTCAGCGCCTTGTGATTTACGGGAAAAATAAGTATGTGTAGAGAGTTAAGCAAAATGTTTGAACAACAAATAACCTGAACGTTGGATGAAATTCAAGAAATGATAAAGAAAAATCAGATTTCTATTAAATGAGAATTTGTAATTTGATTGTACTCTTTTTAAGAATTAATGTTTGTATTTTTTCAATTTTCTCATAACTTTCTGGTGATTATCTTTCATTTTTGTGTCATAATGATATTTTTTGTAATCTCATCAATTATAGGTGCGAGCAACTTTTTCATATATATTATTTCCTAATGGAAAAAAATTACTCAATGGTTTCGTCATTTCTTTTGCTTTTTCTGCTCGAAATGCCAAAAATAACTTTGTAGCATTTTTGGGGTGATAACACTCTCCTTCTGATAATCATAGATAGATTCTTGCATTTTTACCTGGAGATCCTTTTGTCATGAGAATATGATAATATGAGAAAGAAAATGCCTTATGATCTTTGCCTTCCCAACGATGTAATTCAAATTCACCTATTTTTTCTGCTCAATATCAAGAAGATTCGTTATAAGCAAATGTTAAAGCCCCTTCTAAAATTTCTTCTCTAGTTACTGACCTCAAGAGTTCTTTCATTATAGATCAATAATAAGGATGATCTTCCATTTCCTGTATTGCTTGCTGGGCATAATAAGCAAACTCATGGAGGTCCATAATTCTTTCGGATTCAGGAGTTGGAATTGGCAAATGCAAATTTCCCTTTCTAATTTGATTTCTTGAGATATCTTCAATATCTGTTGGATTTATATTAAAAGAAGTTAATTTATTTTTTAATGTTATTTTATTTTTTCATGTTTTTTCCATACGTTGATAGTTGGGTTGTTTGAGATATGAAAATTCATCTATTTGAGAAAGCTTTTCAATAATCTTATCAAAATTAATACAATGATCTATTGTGTCTCAATTTGCAACGATAGGTTCTCAAAAAAAATCATTTTCTTGAACCGTATAAAAGGTCAATCATGCATCTTTTATTAGAATGATTTTTTCTTTTTTGCCATTTAGAATAATATCTCTTTCTGTTTTTTTTACTGATCATCCTTGTTCTCTTTGACTTCGATATTTATAGTTCTCAGGTTTATCAAAAGAATAACTATATTCTGATTCTTTCTCTTTGTTTACTTTTGCTTTCACATAAATTGTTTCTCCTATTTGGAATGTCTGTTTATCTTTGATTTCCTTTTTATTTTTATCTAAGATATTTTTTGTTCCAACTTCAGCAAAAAGATCTCCATTTGTACTATCCAATGTATTAAAAGATCATGAAACCGTAAAAGGATATTCTCATTTTTTAAGATTGTATTTATAAATATTCCATTCTTTTCAAGCCTCTTTTTTTACATCAACTCGTTCAAATTCTCCTATTTTTTTAGGAATTTTTTGTTCTTGTTTTCAACAACTAGAAAATGTTAGCATCAAAGCAAGACTTGTCCCGCTAATTAGATATTTCCATTTACGTGGCATATTTCTAATATTTTCTAATATACTATTAGACGATTCTTTTGTCATTTTACTAGTCATGATAAAATTATTTTATAGCATTACATTCTTCAATCATTATTGCAAACAAAACAATTGTTAATATCAAAGATTTTGTATTATTTGTAATCGGCTTATCAAAAAGAACTCTTGTCATATTGCCACTCAAATATACGTTATTTGCTCATTGTTTTTCTTGTATAGTTTGACTTTGAAGTCAATTTTCCTTGTATTTTTTTAAATAATAATGATACATTTTTAGAATATAACCTTTATTTGATTTACTAAATCAAACTGATTCAACCAAACAATCTTTATGTAATATTTCTTTTATTGGTTGTGAAAATTGTTTGAGATAATTATAGGTTTCATTATATCTCTGAAGAGAATCATCCAATGCAAAAATTATTTTAATAAATAAAGGATCATTTGTAATTTTATCATAATTATTTTGAAAAAAAATATCATCTCTTATATGGTTATTTACAATATTAAGATACGATATTGTTTGCTCTGATGGTTTTTGTATAATAAAAAATTCTTTTTCTTTTTTATCATTGGTTATCATCTTTTTTTCATTTTCACTAGACATTGTTTTATATAAAATGTAAAATTGGCTATTAATATTTTAGCTTTTTTTATTAATTTGTCAAATAATGAAAAAATCACAAAAAATTGTTTTGATTTGGATGGGACTGATTGTTTTTTTTGTGGTTTTGGGGAATTGGTTTGGAGGGATTAGGTTTGAGCAGAAGGCGAAACCAGAAATCTTTTCCCCAAGTGAAAATCTCTCAAAAATTGAAAATATACCTGGAAAATTGTTTATCTCCCCTACTAATATTAGTTTTATTTTACAAATTTTCTGAAATGCTAAAAATATTTTACATCTTCAGACCTATGAATTCACCGAAAAAAGAATTAGATCTTTGTTTAAGCAATTATTAGAAAAAAACGTGAATATCAAACTAATTATGGAAGACAAAAAATACCAACAATTCAAAAATACCTTCAAAGAAGTTCAGAATCTATTTAGTTGATATAATAATTTCCAAATCAAAAATGATAAACAAATGAAAACTAGTTACGTGCATGCTAAATTTGCATTAATTGATAGTGGATTTTTAATTCAAACAGCAAATCTGACACATTCAACTTTTGCAACTAATCGTGAATATTTTTTCTTTAGTCAGCATACGGGCGTTTATCAAAGTTTGGCTAGGATTTTCCAGAAAGATTGGAATTGAGAACAAATTAAATTCTCAGATATTCATCCAAATCTTTTGGTGTGTCCTCTAAATTGTAGGGCGGTTTTAGAAAACTTGATCGAATCGGCGAAAAGTTCAATCCTTATTCAAAACCAATATATCGAAGACCCTCGCCTCCTTTGACTTCTGGGAGATAAGATAAAAACCCTTTGATCCTGAAATATCCACATCCAGCTCCCCGATACCGACAAAAACAAACAACTTCAACAACAATGGTGAACGACAATTGTAAAACTTATCAAAAAACCCTATATCCATGCAAAAATGATGTTGATAGATAATAAGATTCTTTATTTGTGAAGTATAAACTTTTCTGCTAATAGTATGGACAATAATAGAGAAATCTGAATTTTATTGACTGATCCAGAAATTATTAAACAATTTCAAATATCTTTTTGAAAAAAATAATTATTTGACTTCCTTTATTTATTCTTTATAGTATTATCTGTTGTCTTTGAAAAACTAAAAAAAACTAAAAAAACCAAACTTTATGAAAAATTTCCTCTTTATTTTTTTGAGTCTTATATGCTTTGTAGAAGCATGTGCTCAAAAGCAGGATTTACTTCAGAGACTAATAACCAATATCCAATCAGAAAACATCACCGTAATTGGATGTTTGGTTAATGAAGAATATCCTGATGACCAAAAGCCATTTGTCAAAAAAATGGCTGTAGAAAGTGGCGATCTTTTTGCATTCATTATGTCAGATGCTTATCTTAATGAAAGCAAAATTATTTGTCGAGATGTTATTATCTTTGACCGAGAAACAAAACAATTCAAAGAATTTGTTTTAAAAAGAAATCAAAAGAATCTCGATGAACTATTAAAAAAACAGAAAAACAAGGAATTCCCATTTATTTGCGGAAT
>CAZZEA010000027.1:0-7245 GCA_964652925.1 uncultured Candidatus Peribacteria bacterium
ATAATTATAAATTATTAACTATAAACTATTAACTATTAAGAGTTGATTTTCAATGTGTTTTAGCTATGTTTTGAAGCGTAATTATTTTATAATAACTAGTAATGCTCTTAATTCTTCGTGGATTTTTGGTTGTATTTCTCCTCTATCATATTCTTGTCACTGTTTTGTGATATGGAATTTTTGGTGGGAATTCACAACAAATTTTTGCATTACTAAGAGATGGTCTTTGGATTTGTTTATTAGTTATTTATTTTTTTGTAGAGATAAAGTCTTTTGGTTCCTATTGGAAAAAATGGAAAATTTTGCGATATCTTTTCTTTGTACTTTTGTGATTTTCTTTGTTTTTCTCGTATATCCAAGACAAAACAATCTACGATATGTTTGTAGGTTTTAAATATGGATTTTATTATCTTTTTATTTTCTTGAGTGCAACATTCTTGGGACATGGACTTTTGCAACAATGAACCAAAAAAGAAGTTTCTCAGCAAGATGATAAAATAAAAAAATTTATAACATTTTTTGTATGGACATTGGTAAGTATTGTATCTTTGGGATTTCTTTGGCAATGAGCTAAGCTACTTTTTCCTAATTTTTTCCTGGAAATTGGCTATGGTCCGCTCAATGATTTTCAGTTTGGGACCAATCCTCCACTCTATTATCTCACAGGGTTTGAAGGCACGCTCAGATGGCAAGGAATTTTTGCAGGCCCAAATAATTATGGATATTTCTTGGTAGTGTTTTTGCCGTTGATTATACATTATTTCAAATTTTCAATCAATTCGTTGAAGGAAATTTTTACAAAAAAACAGAATCTGACTAATTTGTTTGTATATATCATTTGGTTTGGAGCAATTATTTTAACACTCTCTAGATCTGCTCTTTTGGGAACCATTGTTGTTTTATTTTTAATGAATATTTGACGATGGAAACGTCATTGGAAAATAGGGATTTGAATCTGAATCGCTGGAATTTTGGGAATTTTAGGACTTAGTTTTCTCAAAGAGACTTCAACATTGGCACATATTACAGCGAAATTTTCTAGTATAGGATATGTCTTACAACAACCATTATGATATGGACTTGGTAGTTCTTGACCAGCTATTCATCACAATGGAAATATTCTACCAGAAAATTATTTTATTCAACTTCTCATAGATATTGGATTATTGGGGTTTGCGCTTTTTGTTGCTCGGTATATTATTCTTGGAAAAAAAATTAAAAGACTTATTTCTTGTGAATATTGGGGAAATTATATAAAAGTTTTGAGCATAGGATGAATCGCCTTATTACTTATGTGAGTTTTCTTACACGTATTCGAAGACAGCATGGTGAATTATAGCTTCTTTTTGTTTTTTGGATTAGTTTGTGGTTACAGTAAAAATCAAAAAAGAACCTAGGAAATCCTAGGTTCTTTTAGTTCTAATTTCACCATCAATATTTTAAAGGAAATACCTTTTGTTTTTCATTTAAGTATTGCCTTAAGTTTTCCATCATGGTGTTTTTTTCCCACGACGTGAATTGAAGCTTATTCAGCTGGTCAAATGCTCTAACCAACTCATGCGATTCTGTTTTTCCTGCAATATTATACAGATAAAGAACAGATAATAAGTACTCAGACGCCGTAAGAAAGGTAACATTTTCTAGACGGTGTAAATCACCGCCTAAGAACAGATATGACCATTCCTGGCCATACCATTTTTTCAGAACACCGTAAGCCAAATTTAAATCTGGCCAGGCGTTAGTAGCAACACCAAATAAGATACTAATATGCCTTGGATCGTATGATTTCTTATTCAAACATGAAGCTAAAGCATTAGCATATTGGTTTCTCATTGCTACAAACTCTTTCTCATACTTTTTGTACGAACGATCTGACAAAAGAGGTCTATGTTCGTAATAAAAAGATATAAGTTGCAACAACGATCCCATAGCATCAAAATCTGATTTTGATGCAGCAGCATCAAACCGTCCTTTGATTGTGGATAGGCGCTGCTGTTCATACAAATCTCTTTTCCTCTTTTGTTTCTCTCTCCAACAAAATGAGCTTGTTTCTCGATTTGGAAATTTTTTAATCAGCTTAATCTTGCTAATTACAACTTCTTCTGCGGGAGTGATCTCCCTTTGTTTATATGCCTCTAAAAGCATCGTATCCAATGGATACGTCACTCCTAAATAAGCAGCTAGTTCTCTATGAATAGATACAATAGTATCCATCCATGGGACAAAGAAAGCTGTATCTGGAACTGGTTTTTGTTTTACCGGTTCCAATCCCCTGGATAGCTTAGAATACGTTTCCATTAATCCAGGATTTTTAAATTGTGCCTTGCTTGGAAGTCCTAATAGAATCAGAATTCCAAAAAATAATAGATATCTTTCCATATTTGGTTTTTTTTAGTTTTTGTTGTATTTTATTATAAACATTATCGTTTCAAAGTCAATCCAAAATACTTTTCTAATTGCGTATTAACTTGTTTTTACTCCTTAAATTTGTATTTTGAGTGGTAGTCTATTTTTATATTTTTTTATGTATTATCATGGCAGTTAAAAAACCTGTTACAAAAGTTCCTGCAAAAGTAGTTGCAACAAAACCAACTATTACTGTAGAAACAAAAAAAATCTCATCCGATTCTTGTTGTTCAACATGAGCTTCTTGTTGTCCTTCTTTGAAACATTTGTTTATGACAATTCTTTTGATAGCAAATACTGTTTTATTAGCAATTATTCTTGTTAATCAAACAAAAATGGAAACTTTAAGAGCTGGTGGTAGCGAAAACTATAGTTTGTTAAAACAAGTATTCAAAACTGAAGGATACAAAATGCAACAAAAACAACAATTAGAACAAGCTTTGCAAATATTAGCACAACCACAACAAACTCCTTCTGCTGACAACATTCAAGTTACTCCAGAAGATCTACAAGCAACGCCAGAACAAGAATAATCTCAAGAGTTTTAACTTATAAAAATTATATTAATGAAAATCATGAAACATTTTGATCTTATAGTTATAGTTGTATTAGCTTTAAATGCATTATTTTTGGGATACATTTCTTTTTTCAAAAAAGATGCTGTTAGTCTTGAGATAATGAAAGCTGGTGGAAGAGAAAATTTTCAACTATTACAACAATTATATGAAAGTCCATCATATACTTCTCAACAAAAAGATTGAATACAACAAGGTTTAGACTCATTTTGAATTAAATAATCACTTTATTTTATCAAACATAAACAATGAAAAAACAAACATTTACATTAAACAGCGATACTACCAAAATTGTTGTTTTGATTCTTTTGGTTCTTAATCTACTATTGGCTTGATATGTGTCATTTTTCAAAAAAGATGCTTTATGGTTGGAAACGTTAAAAGCTGGTGGAAAAGAGAATTTTGCATTAATTGAAAAACTATATAACAATGACTCGTTTAAAGAGCAACAAACAAAGAGTTTGGAAGAAGCTATTTGATCTATGGGATGAGAAACAAATACAGAGCCATCTTCATTACAAATACTTGATGAAACAACTATAGAAAAACTATTCAAAGATACATATATAAAAGGAAACGAAAATGCTAGATTTGTAATATTTGAATATTCTGACCTTCTCTGTCCTTTCTGTCAAAGACATCACAACGATAGAACATTACAAAAAGTTCAGGAAAAGTATCCAAACGACGTAGCTTTGATATTTAAAAATATGCCATTAGTACAACTTCATCCTACTGCACCTCTTTGAGCTGAAGCCGTTGAATGTGCTGGTAAAATATGAGGAAGTGATGATTTCTATGCATTCATAGATAAAGCATTTACTCAAAATACATTTAATGAAGAAGTTATTACAACTATCGCAAAAGAAATTTGAACTAGCTCTTCAAAAATTAATGCCTGTGTTAATTGATGAGAATTCAAATCAAAAATAGATTGAATACTGGAAGAGGCTCGTACTTTATTCGGTATCAATGGTACTCCGGGAAATGTAATTCTTGATAAAGAAACAGGAAAATATGTTATCGTTAATGGTGCTTATCCATTTGAAAAATTTGATACAGAAGTTCAAAATTTAATGAACCAATAATCGATAAACAAAAACGCATATAGAAAAACCCCTGCAAAAGCAGGGTTTTTCGTTTTTTTTGTTTTTATATTTTAACGACATATGTTTCTTTGGACTCTGATCTACAGGCTTTGGGTTTAAATACTTTGATTGCTTTTCACCCAAAATGAGATTTCAGATCTTTCACAAATTCTTCAAATCATGGTCCCATAAATACTTTGATAACAAATTTTCCATTTGGTTTAAGAAGTTCTTTGTACATCCATAAAGTATCTTGGATCAATCCCATCGATCTTACTGCATCTATATCTTTAATCCCTGTGGTATTGGGGGCCATATCTGACTGAATAAGTTCCACTTGCTGAATTTTCTGCTCCCCCAAAAATTCTTTTACCTTTTCTTGGTCGGTAACATCCTGTACATATGTAGTCAACCCTGGAAGGTTTAGCGTAACGGGCTTGATATCAAATCAGATTATTTTATAGTCTTTGATATTATTTTTCTGTGCTTGAGAAATAGCATATTGCAACCAACTTCCTGGAGCACAGCCAATATCAATTACGTGTTTGGTAGTTTTATCAAATAAATGAAATTTCTCTTGAATTTCATCCAATTTAAAAGCACTACGTGCCTTATATCACTCTTTTTTCGCCTGTTTGAAGTAAAAATCATAAGGATTATACATTTAGTTTATAGTTTATAGTTTAAAGTTGATATTTATTTCAGTACATAGTTTTTGAGTTCCTTTCTGAGGATTTTATAGTTTGGGCAATAGATTTCAACTAGATTTCGGAAACGTGGGCTATGGTTTTTGATTTTTAGATGACAAGCTTCGTGAATAATTACATACACAATCAATCTGGTTGGTAAATGGACTAAACTTGTATTCAGCATAATTCTTTGGTCGCTCGTACAACCTCCCCATTTTGCTATTACTTTTCTTATTTTCAATTCTTTGTAATTAATTCATAATTTTTGGCTATATTCATCAAGAATTGGTTTTGCATAATCGTAAAGAATCTGTTTTAATTCAGCAGTGCGTTTTTTGGCTGTTGGAGCTAAATCCCCCAAGGGAACCTGTTCTCCAAACACAAGAATATATTCATCAGTTTCTGTTGCTATGTGGTTTTTTTTGTTGTAACGAATCAAAAGTTTTTGTCACTTTTCCAAAAGGGCTTGTTGAAATTTTTGATTACCACGTAAACGAGAAGGAATACAAAGTTGCAAATTTCCTTCTTTGGTAATTTTGGCATAGCCATGTCTGATTGATTTATAAATGATTTCCATAAATAATGCAAAATTTTAAATATAATCATATATGCATAATTACCTTGGAAAGACAATAAGAAAACATTTAAAAAAAGTCCTCTAGAAAATTCAGGACTTCAATTGTTTTTTATTTTTTTGCGATTTTTTTAAAGGAATCATAACTTTTTCTTTTTTTAATTTTTTTGCTTCTAGATCTTAATTATTTACAACACAATTTTAATTGATTATTCTTTATTAACTAATTGTTTTAGTTCTATAAGTTTTTTTTCTATATTATCAAAGAAAAATATTTTCTTATCTATATTTTCAATCGCTTTATTATGTTTTAATTTATGCTCATCAACAGATTCTTTTCATAACCTTAGCATATATCCTGGTACTTGATTACTTTTATTTTTTTCTAACTCCTGGGCTTTATATAATCTTCATTTTTCTTCAATAATTTCAGTTAAAAGAAAATCGATATTATCATAACTTTGGGTCAACAAAAGGACGACTATTTCTTTATTTGTTTTGATTTCTTTTAGATCTATCAGTCTAACACGTTTGGAGTCATTTCAAATCAAAATAATTTTTTTCAACACCTCATCTTTTTGGTTTTTGTTTTTTATCCAAGATTCAGGAATAGATTTTAAAAAAGAAAAGACAGAATCACTACTCTCTATTTTTTTTATTTTTTGTCTTATTTCTAATGTTTCTTTTTCACGCTCCAAATCTGATTCTGTTTTTGTTAGTTGATTTATTTCTAAAAGAATTTCTTCATCTCTAGGATAAAATCATGTAAGCTCTCATTCTTGTTTTTCATAAAGTTGTTTTTCAGTAATGTTTGTTCATTTAATATCTACAGATCTTCAAAAATCAATAATATAAAGAGCTCCATTATCTCAAAGAATTATATTCCTTGGATTTGATCAATCTCTATGGTAAAGTCATTCTTTATGAATTACTTTTAAAAAATCACCTAAAGCGTCTTTATATATTTTTCATTGCTCTGGTGTAAATAACTTAACATATTTTGATTCTTTATAATAAAAATTAGATGCTTTTTTACGATCTTCTGGATTAAGTGAATTTAATTCCAAATACCTAAAAAGCATTGATTCTGCCTCAATATCGCTATCTATAGTACCAATAGGCACTCATCGTTTTTCTAAAATTTTTTCAATTTGTATCTGATAAAAAGTTTTCCCTTTTACAAATTCCATAATAATAAAATTATCATCTTCTACATTAAGAACTGCTTTTAATTCTGGAATCCTTACAATATTCGTATCCACATTACTATTTTTTAATACATTTTGAATTCTGTTGTGAATATGTCGTTCATTTATTGGGTTGTTATCGTATCTTTTTTTTGCTACTAAATATTCTTTTGGTTTTCAGTTAATATCTTTTATTTCGACCTTAAAAACTACTCATTCACTTCATTTGGAAAACCAATCTTTATCTAAATCTAATGATTCTAATTGAGAAATTATTTGAATTTCCTCATCTTTTGATAATGTATTATATTGATAAACCTGTTTCAACATTTTCTCTATTAATTTAGATGTTATTTTGGTGTTATTTGATATATTTAAGATATCATTCAATGTATCAGATGATGCTTGTTTTTGTTCTTCTCTTTTTTGACCATTATTTTGAAAATTATCTACTTTTTCTTTTTTAGAAACATCTATCATGATTTTATATAAGATAATAAAAATTACTTTCTTATAAATAGTATATCAAAAGACATTTTTTTGCAATTTTTTTTGTTTTTTATTATAAATAATAACTTGACTTATATAGTAAAATCAATATAAGCTTAACTGAATGTTTAAAAAACAAAAAATGAAACTGATTAAATGGGGTTACAGCTTTGACGATGCTGAGAAAATTTTCGTCATAAGAGAATTGGATATTAAAAAAGAAATAATAGCGAAAAA
>CAZZEA010000028.1:0-6963 GCA_964652925.1 uncultured Candidatus Peribacteria bacterium
GCTTAATCATAATGATTTCTTGCTGTTTTAGCCACACTATTTTTTCTATTTACTCAGAAAATACAAAAAAGTTTATAAAAAAACCTGACAAAAATAGTCAGATTTTAATATATTTTTAACAAAAAAATCCCCCTTACTTGAAGAGGGATTAAAATTTATTTTTTAAATGTTGTGAATTCTTTGAAATATGTTTGTAAATAAGTTCTAGCCAATGGTAAATATTCTTTTTGCTTCATATCAAGTACTAAATATAATACTCCCAAAAAATCGTTATATAGTTTTGTAAGTTCTCCTATTTCTCTATAAACAAGAATTTTACTATCACTTGTGAGATTTTCAAAATTTTCTATCATATAACTTGGATCGGTCACTCTCAAAAGTTTTTTATTAATGGCTGTATACAAACTTCTATTTAAACTTAATATTGTTTTTCTAATCAATGCTTGTTTATATTTAGGGACAAAAATTCTGATTTTTACTCATTGAGGAGTATATTCATAAACAACACTATTCTTTTCTTTTATAGTTTCCAACAATTGTTCAACGCCTGTACTAGCGGAAACATTACAAGTTTTTCCAAGATTTCATCCTATACAGTAATATCCTGTTTTAAGAGTATAAACACCATTTGTACAAGTAAGATATGTATCAGAACAAGTTGTAGATCATCCTCAACCTCATCATATAACTACTCATCAAGTAACATTAATAGTAAATGAAGGTATACTCAACCATGTACTAGCATTATTTAGAGTATCAGTTACTCTAAGTTGACAATTATTATAAGTATTATTACTTAAATTACTAAAAGTAGTTGAATTATTTCAAACAACAGCTATAAATAAATTTCAATTACCACAAGATCATTGATAACTTACTGTTCAAGCTTTTGTAGAATTAAAAGTAAAAGTAGTTGTTCTACTCACAACACTTACTGATCAAGCACTTAAAACAGGTAAACTAATGTCCCAAGTACATTGATTTCAATAAGAAATTGTTGTATTTCAACTAGGTGTTGTACAAATACAACCATCACCATCAGAACATGTTTGTCAATAACTTGTTGTTCATAAAACACTATCTGTAGAAGGAGCTATTATATTTGTACAGGTTTCTCAATGAGAAATAGTATTTCAATTACATAAACACCCACCAACATCATTACAAACATCACCATTACCACAAACAATACCAATACCTGGAACTGTCGTACAAGCTCAATATACAACTACACCAAAAAAATAACCAGCACCAGCTAATACACCAAGTAATAATAATTTAGATAGATTTTTCATAATATATTTTTTTAATAATATAAACATTATTTATTGTTTTTTATCTTTTTACTATAAAATGTCAAGTTTTTTTTTATATTTTTTTGATAAAATAAAAAAAGCTTATCAAAAGCTTATTTTTAAATGGAGCAAGCAACGGGATTTGAACCCGCAACCTCTTCCTTGGCAAGGAAGCGCTCTAGCCAATTGAGCTATGCCTGCTTTTTTATACTTCTATAACTTCTAATTTACTATCTTCTTTTTGTTTCTTAGCTTTAGCACTTACAAAAAAATTAGTCCAAGCAAGAACAACCAAAAAAGATCCTAATATTTTTGTAATATCAGAAACATAAATATATAAATCTGAATTATTTACTAAAACTGTATCACCTATTAACACCAAAGCAATTCACATAACAAACAAAGCTGCTTTACTAATTTTCATATATATAGGATGTACTGCAAACAAAATAAATAAATAAACACCAACAACAGCTAATACAGTATAATACAATATATTAAATTCAGAAAATCATTGATGAACAATAACTTGTCAAGAAATAAATAAATAAGTTAAATATCAAATAAAACTTCAAGATATAATTCCTATAGAAATTCTTTTCAATAAATCTTTCATATCTAAACATAAAAAAATAAATCTATGTATACATAGGAATTTATTTATTATTTTCAAGTCTTTATATTTTAGAATTATATTTTCAACAATTTCATTTTAATATAAGATAATTAAATAATTAAATAAATTAAAAACAATAATAACATAAAAATATCAACAAATTGTATAAATTTTATTTTCGAGTTTTCAAAACCATTAAAAATTAAAAAATATAAAAAAAATAATTTGTTGAAAAGTTGAAAAATAAAACAAAAAACAAAAAACAATATATAATAAATATAAAAACAAAAACACAGATAATACCTGTGTTTTTTATATAAAATAAGCTTATAAACTGATAAAACAAAATGTGGAATTTTTATTGAAAAAGATTTACCACCAATCTTACTACAGAATATGATAATATTGATATTAAAATACCTATTAAAGCTCACATCAAAAGTTTATTTGTTTTTTTCATTTTTTCAGCATCACCTCAAGCACTTATTAATTGAATACCCCCCCAAACCAAAATTACCATACAAACAACACCGAGTCAAAACCATAAATATTTATTTACTAATTGTATAGTATTAAAAAATGTGGTTTCATCACCAGAAATTTCCTCTGGTCAAATAACAGCGATATCTGGATTACCTTGAGCACGAGGTAATTCAATAGTAATAGCAAAAGATTGTTGAAAAATAGATCAAATCATAAATAAGCTAAATATTCCCAATATAATTTTTCTAAACATTTTCTTAAATAAAGGATAAATATATTATTGATTATTATTTATATTTTGATTTGGCATATCATCTATATTTAAACTACTTAATGTTATAGAACTAATGAGATTTATAATTACTACACTAGATAAAGCCAATAAAATACCACCAACTATATAAATAATATTGTTTTTAGCATCTTTTACATCACCTCATTTTGCAGACTCTACTACCCAAAGTATACCATTATACAAAACCATAGTAATAGATAAAACTATAGTAATTCTAAGTAAAAATTTAGTTATTCTTACTATTAAAGGAGCTTGAGTCTCTCAACCTAGTGTCGAAATATCCATATCTCCTCCTAAAACTTCTTCGCAAAAACTTTTTTCATCTCATTCATATCAACTTTCACTTATTTGTGATTCAAGAGTATCATTATCTATACGTTGTCAGTTTACAAAACATCAATTACCAAAATTATCATTAAATCAAACATTGGTAGATTCTTTAAATACTTCATTACCTACGGCATTTTTTGTACTCCCAAGATCGATTATTTTTTCATATCATTTTGCTGGTTGAAACATAACATCCATAATATCTCTAACAGCAAAAGTACTACTTATATTAACTCATAATATAATAAAAGTAAGTAATCAGATTGTAATTTTTTTCAAATAATTATACATAATAATTTGTTAATTATAAATTATTTAAAAGAGCGTCTGCTTCTTGGTCTTCTTTTTCTTCATGGACAGCTTCTTGTTGTTGTAATTATACAATTTTATTTTGATAAGAACCATCATCAAATTTTTGAACATATTTATTAACAACATCTTCTTTTTTTTGTTCATATTTTTTTTCAATTTCTTCGAGTTTTTGTTTTTCTCTGGTCAAAATATCACGTAATTTATCAACTTGTTCTTGATTCATTAATGGTAAAAGACCAAACCAAGACTGTTTTTCTTGTTGGGTATCCAAAGATTTTGATTGTAAAACCAAAACAATAATATCTGACATTGTTTCCAAAAAATTATCGCTAATAGTATAGTTTTTAGCTACTTCTCGTAATTCTTGGGGTAATTTTTGTTGAATCAGATCAATATTAACCATTGTAAATATAATGTTAGATATTAAACATGTAATTATAGATTCTCTTTGTTACTCTGAGTCGAATTCTTGAGCGTACTCAAAAGAGATTCGAAGAGCATAAGAGAGGTTTATTATATATTATCTATAGACTATTCAGTTTTTTTTCAAATTCATCATCTGCTTTTTTTTCTTCATGTTCGTGATATATATCGTTTCTTGCTTTTATAACGGGAATTTTTTTCATTATTTTTTTCATTTGTTCTATTTCTTTTTTTGTCAGAGGTTTTGGTTTTCATCATCATTTATATCCAAACATAGAATCAGTCATTTTTAAATAATTAGATAGTTAAATAGACTTATGTTTCTATCTAAAGTGTTGTTCCTTTCATCAACCAATCAAGTTCTTTTGGATCAACAATTTGTTTATCAATAAGTCTTTGAGCATATTTTTTGAGATTAATCATACCGATCAATGACGATGTTTCTATAATATTATCCAATTGTTCAATTTCTCTTTTTTTGATATTATTTCTTACAGAAGTTGTATTCAACATTAATTCATAAACTCAGACTCTACTTCCCATTTTACTTTTTACCAACATTTGAGATTGTACTCCAATCAACGCAGTAGCTAGTCTATCACAAACACCTTCTTGGATTTCTGGAGGGAAAAAAGAAATAAGTCTATTAACAGTATTTGCAGCTGAGTTTGTATGCAAGGTACTGAAAACAAGGTGTCCAGTTTCCGCCAAACTCAAAGCAGATTCAGCAGTTTCTCTATCACGAATTTCTCCCACAAAAATAATATCCGGATCTTCACGCATAGCTGCTCTCAAAGCATTGGCAAAAGACCAAGTATCATGACCAATTTCTCTTTGGGAAATAATACATTTTTGTGGAGAAAAAACGAATTCAATTGGATCTTCGATAGTAATCATATTTTCAGATCTTGTTTTGTTTATTTCTTCAAGCATTGCTACAAGTGAAGTAGATTTACCAGATCATGTAGGACCAGTAACAAGATATAATCATTTTTTTTGATTCAAAACATTTTTTCTCACACTTTCAGCGATATCTACAAACATTAAATCTTCTAATTTTTTAGCGCTTCCATTGATTTTTCTCATTACAACACCAAGTCTTCCTGTTTTAAAGAAAGCATTTACTCTATATGGAATACCAGCTTTTGAAATATAAGCAAAATCAGCTTCTTTATCACCCAAAAATTTATCAAATCTTTGAGGATTTCCTGCAAAAAGTTGTCTTAAAATAAGTTCCATACTTTCATTGCTTAATTTTCCAGCTTGTTCTTCTCTTATAACTTCTCAGTTTAATCTATAAGCAATACTTTCTCCACCAGAAAGATGAAGATCCGAGATATTCACATTTTTCTCGATAAGAACAAGGATTTGTTCGATATCAAAACTTGCTGCCATTTTATATAATTAAAAATAAAATTTGAACTCAAAACGTTATAAAATTCAACGTTCAAAGTAATTATATTCAGAAAACAAAAAAAATGCAAATTTTTAAAGACTTTTTTATCCTATTTTTCTCTTGATGTTAAAATCAAATATCATATAATCCAGTCCATTTAATTTTTTATTGTATTTGTTGTAAAAAATGACAAAAAATAGATTTGTTCACAAAAGAATTTGAGACGTACAAAAATATAATAATTATTCAGATTTGGTAAAATGACCATCAAAAACAAAAAGTCTGATTAATGTTTTTATTGTTGTTTTGTGTATTCTTTGTATTGGTTATTTTAGTAAGTTTGTAATTAAAGCTGGCCAATCTCTAGCACATACTATAGGAAAATCCACAGTAAATGTAGTGAGTAAAAGATTGGGAGCTGATATGAAAGAAGATCAGTATTGAAACGTAAATGTGATGTTGTTGTGATATTGATGAGAAGCACATCATTGATGATTTTTAGCAGACTCAATTATGGTTGCTTCTTGGAATAAAAAACTATGAGCAGTAACCATGCTTTCAGTCACAAGAGATTTTTATGTAGTCAATAAGGAAACAAGAGTTTTTGGGAGAATAAACGAAATTTTTTCTAGAGGAGTTTGAAGAAAACATGAATTTGATACATGAGCAAAAGCTATGATGGGACAATTAGAAAGCATTATGTGAGTGACAATACCTTATTATGCAATAATAGATTTTGCTGGATTTAAAAATATTATAGATACGCTTGGTGGTATAGAAATAGATGTACAAAAAACAATTCATGATACAACATATCCTACAGAAAATCTATGATATATTACCTTCCATGTAGATACATGAGTACAGTTATTTAGTGGTGAAAGAGCATTAATGTATGCAAGATCTAGGAATTCAACATCTGATTTTGATAGATCTTTGAGACAACAACAAATAGTAAAAGCAATAGTGACAAAACTTATGCAACAAGGACTTAGACCAAATAAAATCAAACAATTATACGAAGATTATACAGAAATGGTAAAAACCAATATTTCTGTTGATGAAATGATTGGTGTTGTACAATACGCAGATGATCTTAAGCATATTTTTTCTTATTGATTGACTACTGATTGTAGTAATGTTGCACATAGATTTTCTTATCCGTGATGTTTCTTGTATGCGCCAGATTCTGCGCAGTTTTGATGAGCAGCTGTTATGTTGCCAGTATGATCAGATAAGACAACCCCATCAAACTATGAATATATTAATAATTTTGCATTTTATGTGATGCATAACCAAGAATATCTTATAGAAAATCCACAAATAACTATTTGGAATGGTATAGATAAACAATATGCTAAACAGCAAAGAGTAAAAACCGATGGTCACGCAAATCAAATTGCTGTTAAGCTCAAAAAGTATGCTTTCAATATACTTACAACCCAAAACGCTCCAAGTCCATATTTACAAACAGAATTATATATTTTATGAACAGGAGAATATGACAACACTGTTAATATGATAAAATCATTTGTAGCAATTGATAAAGTAGTTGATATCAATGAGTATTCTATAGAAAACCCATTTACATGACCAGAACAAATAATTCAAGAACAATTAAGTTGAACAGAGCTTTTACTTATAATAGGAAATAGTTATATAGATAGAGTTAAAGGAAAGAAATTTGATTATTATAGATAATTTTACTTTGTAAAATTAAAAAATGCTTCCAAAAGAAGTAATTCAAGAACAGCAAAATATCAAAAATTTTCTCAAAAATCTGGGTGTTTCTGTAGAAAAGATAAAAGATGAT
>CAZZEA010000028.1:6994-7239 GCA_964652925.1 uncultured Candidatus Peribacteria bacterium
AGATTATAAACATATGTTGGATCACAACGAAAGATTGGAATTTTTGGGTGATGGAATTTTATCTGCAGTTACAAATAAATTATTATATTTAAACTATCCACAATATTCAGAATCAGATTTAACTTTATACAAGATAGCATTAGTAAGAGAGGAAACTTTGGCAGAAGTAGCAAAAGAAATAAATTTAGACCAACATATTTTTGTAAGTAAATGAGAAGAAAGAATGCAATGAAGAAATAAAAACG
>CAZZEA010000029.1:0-7228 GCA_964652925.1 uncultured Candidatus Peribacteria bacterium
GTTACTAATTATATTCTACTTACGTAATGGTGCAATAGTTATGATAATTTTTCCAGAGCCTTCTTGAAATTGTTTATTATATATTTTACTCTTCGTCCATTTTTTTGATTTTTCCAGCTCTTTCATCAATAATTTTCTTTGCAACAGCTTCTGGAACTTTTTCATAATTAGCAAATTCCATACTTGATTGAGCTCTTCCTTGCGTATTTGATCTCAAATCTGTTGTATAACCGAACATCTCTGATAAAGGAACTCTTGCTCTTACTACAGCTCCATTTCCTCTTTTATCTTGTCCTTGAATCATTCATCTTCTTGCACTTAAATCTCCCATCACGGTACCAACATATTCTTCTGGAGTAACCACTTCTACGCTCATAATTGGTTCAAGAATAACTGGACCAGCTTTCATAAATGCATCTTTTACAGCTTTCCATGTAGCTATTTTAAAGGCAATTTCCGAAGAATCCACATCATGGTAAGATCCATCATAAGGACAAACTCTTACATTGATAATAGGAAATCATGCTAATATACCTTGAGCCACTGTTTCTTTTGCTCCTTTATCAATAGCTGGGATAAATTCTTTTGGTATTCTACCTCCAGTCACTTCATCTTTAAATTCGTATTCTTTTTCTTCAACTCTTTCAAGTCTAAGTAATACGTGTCCAAATTGACCTCTACCTCCAGATTGTTTCTTGAATACTCATTCTCATTCAGCAGTTTTTGTAATAGTTTCTCTATATGCTACTTGAGGCTTTCCTGTAATAACTTCAACTTTATGCTCTCTTTTTAGTCTATCTACAATAATTTCTAGATGTAACTCTCCCATTCCTGCAATAATTGTTTGATTACTTTCTGCATCAGTATAATATTTAAATGAAGGATCTTCATATGCTAATTTACTAAGTCCAAGACCCATTCTTTCTTGATCTGCTTTTGATTTTGGCTCGATAGCAATATCAATAACTGGCTCAGGGAAAGTCATTTTTTCCAAAATTACTGGGTTTTTTTCATCACAAAGCGTATTTCCTGTTCTTGTATCTTTAAGTCCTAAGAAAGCACAGATGTGTCCTGCATGAATTTCTGAAATTTCCTCTCTTTTGTTGGCATGCATAAGCAAAAGTCTTCCTACTCTTTCTCTTTGTCCTGTAACTGGATTTAACAAAGATTCTCCAGATTTAATAACTCCAGAATATACTCTTACATAGGTAAGTGTACCAACAAATGGATCTGTCAAGATTTTGAAAGCAATAGCAGAAACTGGTTCTTTATCATCGGGTTTTCTTTCGATAATTTTAGTATCATCATCTACATCGTGTCCTTTCATTGCTCCTCTATCAAGTGGAGATGGAAGATAATCAACTACTGCATCAAGCATAAGTTGAGCCCCTTTGTTTCCAAGAGACGATCCACACATAATTGGATATAATTGTGTAGAAATAACTCATTTTCTGATAGCTCTTTTGATAAGATCTATCGAAATTTCTTCTCCTCCAAGGAATTTTTCAGCCAATTCGTCATCAAACATAGATACTTTATCAATCATAGCTTCTCTATATTCTTCACATTTTGCTACCATGTCAGCAGGAATTTCATGTTCTTTAACGTCTATTCCCATATTTCCTTCAAATGTATACATTTTCATTTTCAACAAATCGATGATAGCTTTGAATCCATCAGCTTGTCCTACTGGCAATTGGATAACAACTCCCTTATCAGTAATTCTTGATTTAATAGAATCAACTGACATATAGAAGTCAGCACCTAACTTATCCATTTTGTTTACATAAATAAGTCTTGGTACATTATATTTATCAGCTTGTCTCCAAACTGTTTCTGTTTGTGGTTCAACTCCTTGAGATCCATCAAGCAAAGCAACTGCTCCATCAAGAACTCTAAGAGATCTTTCTACTTCAACGGTAAAATCTACGTGTCCTGGAGTATCAATAATATTGATATGATGATTATTCCAAAAACAAGCTGTTGTAGCAGAAGTAATAGTAATACCTCTTTCTTTTTCTTGTTCCATCCAGTCCATTTCGGCAGCACCTTCGTGCACTTCTCCTATTTTATGTTTTTTTCCTGTGTAAAATAAAACTCTTTCGGTAGTTGTCGTTTTTCCCGCATCAATGTGGGCCATAATACCGATGTTTCTCACCATATTCAATGGTTTTCTGTCTTCAGCCATGCTTAATAAAAGTTAAAACAATTAAAATTTTTGATAACAAAAAAATTTGGAATCTGATTATGAATAGTGATTCGTCTATTATTTTCAAGGGGTTTTAATTATTTTTAAAAAACTATTTTTCTAGAAACCATTGCTATTATCTATCTAATGTATATATATTTTATGTTTAATTTTGTTTTTGTCTATTATGAAAAATAAAGAGACAAATAAATTTGACATCAATGATATCGTTTTCAGAAATAATCTTTCTTTTGAAAAACCTCATGAGCAAGAAATTTTTGATATTCTCAAAAAAACTTTTGAAGAAATTTTTGATATGTTTGATATAAATATTTTTGTCATAGATGAGCTTTGATATTATCATTTTGTAAACAACAACTATTGTAAAGTAGCAAATAAATCAAAAAAAGACATTATTTGAAAACACGTAAGTGAAGTATTGTCAGAATCAGAAGCAAAACGTTATTTTATAAGCAAAGATATCCTCTTGGCAAAAGATGTAAAATATAGATGAAAATACAAAGAAAGTCAGCCTTATGTTAATCCAAATGGTGAAGCGTTTCTTTTTGATACTAAAAAATTTCAACTAAACAATATGTACAGTCAGTCTTTTAATACATGAAATACTCGTCTATTCCTTGGAGTTTGAATAGATGTTATCGATCTTGAATATAGAGAGGAAGATTTAAAAAATCTTATTGAAAGAATTAACAAACTAAACAAGAATCATCAAGATAGCTTAAATCATGCTTGGCGCATACAAGAAGCATCTTTACCGTCAAAAGAATATGTCAGGTCTTGTTTTCCAGAATCTTTTGTTGTTTATAGACCAAAAAATACTGTGAGTGGAGATTTTTATTGGATACATAAAACTGAACACGAACTTATTGCTGCCGTTGGTGATTGTACTGGACACGGCATGTCTTGAACACTTTTATCAATGCTCGGTATTGCAGCACTTAACGACATTATTAAAGGTAATAAAATTTACGAACCTTCCAAAATACTCGAAGAACTTGATACAAGAATTTCTCGTGACCTTAATAGCAAGCCAGGAATTCCAGAAAAATGCGAAAACCCACCATTAGATGGAATAGATATTTCTCTTTGTAGTATTGATCCAATTAATAAAATCCTTACTCTTTCACTAGCCAGTTCAATAGCATACCTTATTAAAAAACATCAAATTATAGAGCTTAAATGAGATATGTTTCCCGTTGGATGTACACCACTTTTTTCTGATATACACAAAAAAAATTTCCAATCCTTTTATTTACCCATCGAAGAATGAGATATTTTATATCTCTTTACCGATTGATATACTTCACAATTTTGAGGAAATAAAGATACTGCTAGTGTACCAGAAAAATTTCTTCGTCGTAGATTTAGAGATATTATAGAAAAAATTTATCACCTCCCTTTTAACCAGCAAAAAGATATTATTGAACAAACCTTTAAAGATCGAAAATGATCAAACAATCAAGTAGATGATATTCTTGTTTTTTGAACAAAACTTCCTATCCAATAACCTTTTCAAAAATAATTTTTTCTTTTTTAATACTTGTTTTCACATTATCTCCATCCCCTATCTTTCCTTCAATGATTTTCATTGCTAATTCATCCAAGATATAATGCTGAATTGCTCTTTTGAGTGGACGTGCTCCAAACAATGGATCTCGTCATTTTTGAGCCAAGAAATCTTTTACCTCATCACTAATCGTAAGAGATATATTTTTTTCTTCTTTGAGCATCGCGATAAATTTTGCTAATTGGATACCGACAATAGCTCTCAGCATCATTGATGAAATCGGATTAAAGATAATAATATCATCGAGTCTATTGAGAAATTCTGGACGGAAAAATCTTTGGAGAATAGGCATCAATTCAGATTCTAATTGTTGTGTTGTGATTTGAATATCTTTATTTTTTCATTCATTAGATTCTGATTTTTTTGATTTCTTTTTGGTTGTTTTTTTTAAACCCTCAATAATATGTTCTTTTTGCTCTTCATCGTTTTGTTGTTCTTGTGCTTGTTGCAATTTTTGCATAATCAATTCTGATCCAATATTTGAGGTCATAATAATTACCGTGTTTTTGAAATCTACTGTTCTTCCTTTGGAATCTGTCAATCTTCCATCATCCAACATTTGGAGTAAAACATTGAAAACATCTGGATATGCTTTTTCTACTTCATCAAAAAGTAAGACAGAATATGGTCTTCTTCTCACTGCTTCAGTGAGTTGTCCTCCTTCATCATGTCCGATATATCCTGGAGGCGAACCGATTAATCTAGCTACTGCATGTTTCTCCATATATTCTGACATATCGATACGGATCATTGCTTTTTCATCGTTGAACAAGGAGGTTGCAAGTGTCTTTGCGAGTTCAGTTTTTCCGACACCTGTTGGACCGAGAAATAAGAATGATCCGATAGGTCTCGTAGGATCCTTGAGTCCCGCTCTTGCACGTCTAATCGCATTAGAAACTGAGGAAATAGCTTTTTCTTGTCCTACCACTTTCGCTGATAAGTAGGTCTCTAATTCGGCAAGCTTGTGAGCCTCGCTTTGGATAAGTTTGGATACGGGAATTCAAGTTCGCTTGGAAATAATGGTTGCAATATCTTCAGGTTGAACGATATCATTGATTCCAGATTTCCCTTGTTGTTTGACGTCCTCCAATTTCTGTTCAATTTCAGTAAGACGTTTTTGTAAGCCAGGAATCGTGCTATATTTAATTTCTGCAACTTTGTTATAATCGGTTTGTTTTTCGGCAATAATTGCCTCGTGTTCGAGTTTTTGGAGTTGTTCTTTGATTTTTTTGGTTTCGACCAAAAGGTTTCTATCCCCTTCTCGAGCAGTTTTTTCGGTTCTGTAGGATTCATTTAAGTCAGCTAATTGCTTATCGATAGCAGAAATTCTTTCTTGTAAGCGTTTTGATTGGATATCGTTTGCTTCTTTTTGTTCGATCAAGAGTGCTTGTTTTTCGATTTCAAGTTGACCAATTTTTCTTTCGAGTTTCATCAAACTATCAGGCAAAGAGGTCATTCCCATCTTTACGCTAGCTGCAGCTTCATCGAGCAAATCGATAGCTTTATCAGGCAATCTACGATCTGCAATATATCTGATAGAGAGATCAACGGCAGCAATGACCGCAGCATCTGAGATTTTCACCCCATGATGTGTTTCATAATTTCATTTGATTCCTCTAAGTATTGCGATAGCATCCTCTTTTTCTGGTTCATTGACCATCACCGGCTGGAATCTTCTTTCGAGAGCCGCATCTTTTTCGATATATTTACGATATTCGTTGATGGTTGTTGCTCAGATGACGCGAATTTGACCTCTGGCAAGGGCAGGTTTTAACATATTCCCCATATCCATAGATCATTCGGTCTTGCCAGCTCCTACCACATTATGCAACTCATCAATAAACAAAATTATTTGGCCGTCGGCTTTTTCTACTTCGGTCAAAATCGCCTTCAAACGTTCTTCAAAATCTCCTCTATATTTACTTCCTGCCATCAATGCTCCCATATCAATCTCGATAATACGTTTATTTTTGAGAATATCTGGCACTTCTCCTTTGATAATTTTTTGTGCAAGAAGTTCTGCAATGGCAGTTTTTCCTACTCCAGGATCTCAAATAAGAACTGGGTTATTTTTGGTTCTGCGGGAAAGGATTTGGATAGCGCGTTTAGATTCTTCATCTCTTCCGATCACCGGATCAAGCTTCCCCTCCTCTGCTAGTTTGGTAATATCTTTTCCATATTTTCCTAGAGCATCTAAAGTGACTTCAGGATCTTGTGATTGCACGGTTTGTCCTTTTCTCATTTCTTCAATTATTTTTTTTACTCATTCATATACTATAGATTCTGATTCCAATATTTTTTTTACTCCACTATTTCACGCAAGAATTGCTAACAACAAATGTTCTGTCGTTACGTAACTATCTCCTATTTTTACCATCAAAGATTCTGCTTCGAGAAAAACCTTGTTGAGATCTTGAGAAATCCCAATTTGATAATTTCATTCTACCGTAGGAATGCTTCCGAATTTTGATTGTACCAATCCTTTGATAACATCAGATTGTTTTCCTAATTTTTTGAAAATCATAGGCACAAATCAGTCCTTTTGATCGATCATTGCCAAGAAAAGATGGACAACATCTATCTGATTATGTTTACTTCTCAAGGCAAGATCATGTGCTTCTTGTACAGCCTCCGCTGCTTTGATGGTGAATTTATTGAAATTTGGCATGTGATTATTATTTATAATATAAACTAGCACTAAAGTAACAACGGTGCTATTATATAAAATTTTTGGAGAATTTCAAGTTTTTTTCTACTTTTGTTTTTTTAGTTATCTATTGTTTTTACTACGGATATAAGTACAATCTGACGGAGATATATACCATCATAATAGCAATTGTTTTTATATAAAGAATCATAATGAGTCATAAGATTTCTATCATATTTTATAATGACAAAGAAGTCAGAGCTATTTGGGATGAGGAAAACTCCAAATGGTGGTTTTCTGTGATTGATGTAGTGGGTATTCTCAATGAAGAAAACAATTATACCAAAGTCCGTAACTACTGGAAATATCTCAAAGCAAAGCTCAAAAAAGAAAATAATGAATTGGTTAGTATCACTCACCAACTGAAATTATTGGCAGCAAATTGAAAAAAATATATTACTGACGTACTTGATTATATGTACATAAATTATAAATTCAGCTAGATTCTACAATATCACTTATCAGAGCATCCACGACCCAATATATATCAACCGTTTATCGTAGCAGCAGACATAGATGAAATATTATATAAAATATTTGTGTATTATATCAGTAAGGAAGTATGTTTTTTTTATTTATAATTTTAGATGTATTAATTCTTCAATTCATTTTTTATATTCGTTATTAGTTTCATAATCGACTATTTTATAGTTCAAAATATCTTTTTCTTTTGCATCCTTAAATAACATTAATCCAAATGTTCAAAAATATGTTGTATCAATAAGTAAAACTATCTTTCTTGGTT
>CAZZEA010000030.1:0-2170 GCA_964652925.1 uncultured Candidatus Peribacteria bacterium
GTTTATTATCATTGTTACTGACAAAGTATTCAACGAAGGATTCAAAATTTTTAGTTTGGGATGGTGGATTTCTTTTGGAGAATTTTTAATAGTAAGCTTTTCAGTGTTTTGATTACTTAATCGATGATGGTTAAAACACATTTTACTATCATACCCAGAAAGCATTATTCTAGTATTAATACTACATATTTTCGTAGGTAGATTTACAGGGCTACAACTTTTAGAATATCTACGCTTTATGCCACTTATCAAAAAACACTTCGATAGTGAAGAAGAATAAAATTATCAGTCATTGCGAACGAATGTGAAGCAATCCATATGGATTAAAATCTTGTAACTTTTTTACCGTATCCACGTAATACACATATAACCTTTTATTCTTTTAATAAAAAAAATGGACAAAAAACGACTCTGATTGATTTCAACAGCAGTACTATCTGCAACACTTATTTTTGTAGGATACGTTATTAAAACACCTTACAAACAACAAATCTCTAGTCAACAAGGTATTACCAATACCGTTAGCGTTGCTGGAGAAGGTAAAAGCCTAACAGCTCCTGATACCCTTTCTATAAACATCCAAATTTCAGAATTAGGAAAAACGACTAAAGAAGCTCAAGATCAAGCAAATACAAAAATCACCAAAATCAAAGAAGCTCTAAAAGAATTCGATATTCCAAAACAAAATATTCAGACTACTAATGTAAATGTATATACAGAATATGACCGATCAAATAATACAAGAAAACTTCTCGGATACAGATCCCAACAAGATCTCAATATCAAAGTACAAGGAGAAAATTTTGTTGAAAAAGGTGGTAATATTATGAACAAAATATCTGAAATTTGAGAAATAAATGTAAATAACGTAAACTTCATCGTAGATGACAAATCAAAAGCTATGGAAGAAGCTCGTGAAAAAGCATTTAATGACGCAAAAGCAAAAGCTGAACAACTAGCAAAACTTGGATGATTATCTCTAGGAAAACCTACTATGATTACCGAACAAGAAATTCAATATTATTATGATAGACCTATGTATGCAAAAGAGATGGCAATGGATGCAGGAGCAGGAAACGCAATGAACGAAGAAGCTCTTTCTCCTGGACAACTAGAACTTACTGCTAGAGTAAACATCGTTTATGAGTTAAAATAGACACGAATTTTCTGATAACTAAAAGCTTGCACAAAATAAGTAGACATTCTTGTTTTAACAGGCTTTTTTTATATATTAGACAAAAGTAGACACTTTATTTTTTTCCAAAAGAAAAAACATATGAAAAAGTTATTTTCATTGATCACTAGCATTGCTCTTATTTCTTCACTATTTTCTCATCGAGCAATTGCCCTTACCTGGACTATTGAATATAGTCCTAGCACAGCAACAAATAATGATGTGATAGCAACTATTACAGGTTTTGACGAACCATGAACTGTCATTCTCAATAATTGATGATCTCCAATCTACACTTTTACTGATAATGATAGTTTTGATTTCGAACTATCTGGAACTACTACTACAGCTACCGCTACTGCAACAGTAAATCGAATAGATAGAGACGCTCCTACAGCAAATATAGAATATTCTACTACAGGAGCAACAAACCAAGATGTAATAGCTACGATCACATGATTTTCAGAAGACATAATAAATCTCAATGCAACTGAATTTATTTTCAATACAAATGGAACATTTACTTTTACTTACAGTGATCTAGCATGAAACTTAGGAACAACAATAGCTGAAGTTACTCGAATTGATAGAACAGCACCAACTGCAAGTATTGAATACAGTATCACATGACCAACAAACACAGACGTAGAAGCAATTATTACAGGATTTTCAAAAGAAATAACAGGTTTAAATCAGACTTGATACATATTCACAGAAGATTGAACTTTCTTGTTCACATTCGAAGATATAGTGTGAAATACTTGAGAAACATTGGCTGAAGTTACACGAATCGATAAAACAGATCCTACATTTGATTGAGTAACAACAGGTTGATCATACGGTACAACTCAAACAATTACATTCAACGACAACAAACCTTGAGCTACAGCAACACTAAATGGCGCTTGATACAATAGCGGAGATCCAATACATTGATACGGAACATTTGAATTCATCGTTATCGATACCGCTGGAAATACTAGCTGAGCAATATTC
>CAZZEA010000030.1:2212-7205 GCA_964652925.1 uncultured Candidatus Peribacteria bacterium
TATTTTCTCCCTATGTTGAAGCTTGAGCAAATCGAGACGACAATTGAAGTAATTGAGCAGTGACAGATATCCAATGAACAGTTAATACAAGTCTTCTATGAACCTATACCCGTGATTATTTCTATTTTGATGGATTTCATACAGGGACAGCACAAAGAGACATTATTGTGAGAGACACTACTTCACCAATTATTATGCTACTTTGAGATAATCCAACAACAATAGAACGTACTGATGCTTACACAGAAGCCTGAGCAACACGATCAGATAACTACGATGGAACATGAGACGTTTCTACAATTTTGGGGACAGTTAATACAAATCTGGCTGGAACATACACACTCACCTACCAAAAAACAGACAGTTCATCAAATTTAGGTCAAATTACAAGAACAATAAATGTTATAGATACTATTAAACCTACTACTAGTATTATTGAATATTCTATTACCTGATTAACAAATCAAGACGTTATAGCAACTATTACTGGATTTAGCGAACCAATAACAAATCTCAATACAGCAAATTATACTTTCACAGAAAATGGAAGCTTCTTATTTACCTTCGAAGATCCTAGTTGAAATACTGGGGAATTATTGGCAACAGTTGATCGAATCGACAAAGTTCCAGTTACAGGATATGTAGAATACTCATCCTCATCATTTACAAATCAAGACGTAATAGCTACTATCACAGGATTCAATAAAACTGGCGTTATAGTAGATATTAGCCAAAATTATACATTTACTGGAAACTGAACATATCTTTTTACCTATACAGATATGGCTGGTAATACAGGAGAAACCTTAGCAGAAGTAAACCGAATTGATAAAACATCTCCTACAGCTAGTATAATCGAATATTCTATTACCTGATTAACCAATCAAGACGTCATAGCTAATATTACAGGATTTTCCGAAGAAATAACAGGACGAAACACTCTTGATTATACATTTACAGGAAACAATACGTTCTTATTTACTTTTGAAGATTTAGCTGGAAATACTGGAGAATTACAAGCAGAAGTTACTCGAATAGATAAAACACCAATCACTTCATCAACAATTTACACCAAAGACGAACTTACAAACGAAGATGTAATAGCAACAATCACATGATTCAATAAAACCTGAATAACAATCACAAACAACGCTTGATCAAACGAATATATCTTCACAGATAATTGAAACTTTTTATTCGAATATCAAGATCTTGCTGGTAATACTTGAGAATCATTGGCTAATGTCACATGGATTGATAAAACTATGCCAACAGCAAGTTTACGATACGATCCAATGGGACCAGTTTGGACCAATGGAAGTGTTTTTGTACAAATTACGTGATTTTCAGAAAGTACAACAGGATTAAACCAAACAGATTATTTATTTGTAACCAATGGAACATTTTTGTTTACCTATCAAGATTTGGCTGGAAATACTGGTACCAATGAAGCGATAGTTACTTGGATAGATATTACTCCTCCAACTGTTGGACAAGCATTTATATCGGCAGGAAATACAGGGAATAATTGAGCAACACTATATTACAACGGAATAATCAGTATCAGAGTAAATGTAAGCGATGCCTGATGATCAGATCTTGATGGCTCAAGTTGCGAATATACGTTAGATAATGGATCAACGCGAAATCCAGCAGGATTCAATACAACTTATTGTGAAACCACCAACATTAATCCAGAATCTGATATTCAAATAGCATTTAGAATTACTGACAATGCAAACAATCTTACAACATGAGCATCTAGAACATATTTTTTCGACAACATCGTTCCAATCACAGTTACAGATCCAAGTTCTGGATTAAGCAACACACAAATCAATTTAAATAGAACAGATACAGGAATCTGATTATTTTCTACAACACAATATTGTATAGACACAACTAATACATGTACACCAAATATCGCTTGAACTACTACAACAATTACTGGAAACAATAACGAATATACTACAAAATATCTTAGATATCGCTCTGTTGATATGCTTGGAAATACAGAAAGTATCCAAAGCAACAATTATACAATAGATAAGATTTTGCCTATACTTACAGGAACTATTACAACATACTCAAACAATGCTAGAAATTCTTGATATGCAAAACTAGGCGATACGATAACAATAAATTTTAGCACAAGCAGACCACTTATCACAATTCCAATCGTATATATTGTTTGAGGTAGTAATACTTCTGCATCAATAACAGATCTTTGATCCAATAATTATACAGCTACCTATACAACAAAAGCCACAGACATCAACTGACAACTACAATTTCTAGTAACAATGCAATATCTAGTTTGAAATATCGGTACATGAATAATAGATAGCGTAATCTTTGACCAAACCGCACCTGCAGGAATAACAATCATTAAACCAACAACCTGACAATATGCAAATACCAGCCCATTTGCTTATAATATTACCCGATCTACATGATCAGAATCCAATTTTTGAAATGACGCTATAAAAATAGAATTTTCTATAGATAATTTTGCTAGTAGTATTGTTATTACATGAGGGACAAAAAATAATTGAAGTTTCGGATATGCATTTGACAGCATATTCAACAACATGAATGCAAAAATCAAAATAACTGCAACAGATATTCCAGGGAACACCGCAACAATTGTATGATGAAATTTCACACTCGATGGAACACCACCAACAGATATTACATTAGAATATCCATGATTATATTTAAAATGAAATACTACATATACAATAAATCGAAGTTGATGAATAGATAATTATCCAGACAATATAAAGTTATCTTATTCAACAGGATGAAGTTATACAAATATTTCTACTTGTATCAAAACAAGTAACGAACAGTCTTGTTCTTGGACAACTCCAGCAATCACTCACACTGGTGTAACTTTAAAAGTTACTTCAACAGACAAAGCAGGATTTCAAAAAACAGCAACAACACCAACATTTATTGTAGATAGAACAGTACCTTCAATAAGCCTAATTACAACACCAACACGAAGAACAACGCCAATCACCTGATCTGCTACAGCATCAGATGCTCACGCATGAATCAGTGGAAGCATTTTATACAAATACAATACACCAACTCCATATACAACTACAACATGTAATACATGAACTACAACTGCTCCTTATTTCTCATGAGATGGAATTTGGACTGGTTATGCTTGTGTACACGATAGAGCAGGAAATGTAGGAGTAACAACAAGAACATATAGAATAGATTCTACAGCTCCAACAATAGAAATATTTACGTGAACACTGTACAAAAACGCAACTTTTAGTATGACAGCAACGGGAATTGATGCAACTGCTGGTATCTCTAGATATCAACGAACAAAGCTAAGTGGTACAGGAACAATAACATTCTGATCTCCAACAACAGGTACTACAACTATTTCTGCAAGTGCTAATGGCACATATATTATACAAATCAAAGCAATAGACAGAGCAAATAATAGCGGATTTTCTACCTTTACCCTAGTTTGGGATAACCAGGCTCCAACACTTACAAGCGGAACAATTACTACAGGAAACAATGTAGCAACATTTTCTTTTTTCTCGAACAAAACAGGAACAGTTCTTTACAGCTGAAATTGTGGAAATTGAACAGCTACAACAGCAACAAATAGCTGAGCAACTACAACTTCATGGACATTAAGCAACAATACATATAATAATTGTAGCATGAAAGTTACTGATAGTTTTGGAAATTATAGTTGGATAAACGTTCCTAGCTTTACTATAAATTACACAGCTCCAAGCTGATGATGAGGTGGTTGATGAGGATGAGGATGAGGTTGAGGTTGATGATTTACTCCAACACCTACATGCCAATCAACAGATCTTATCTGCGAAAACTGAATATACATCAAAAAATCTTGAGTTTCTTGCCAATTGTGAGAACTAGGAAATAGTTGTACAAGCGAAACAACAACAGGAACAACAAACATAGAAGAATGAGGTATAGAACCAATTTTATCTATTTTGACAAATACCAAAACTCCAGAATTAGAAAGAGCATTTATCTATTCAAAAGCACTTGGAATAACAGACAAAACATACAATAAAGGAGAAATGCTTACACCAATAACAAGAGCATATCTAGCAAAAATGATGAGCATATTCGCTATGAACGTTCTCAAAAAGCAACCAGATACTACAAAAAAATGTGAATTTACCGATATATCAGGATTTGACCAAGAAAGTCAAAATTATATGATATTAGCATGTCAACTTGGAATAATGGGAGTTGATGCAAAAAAAAATCCTCTCAAAACATTTAATCCAAAAGCTAGTATCACAAGAGCTGTTTTTGGTACAACACTGTCTAGAACTATGCGATGAACAAAATATAATCAAGACACAAATGAACGATATCAAAAGCATCTAGAAACATTAAAAATGAAAAAGATTATGAAGCAAATAGATAAACCACAAAATCGAGAACTAAAATGATATGTAATGCTTATGATGATGAGAACAGATTTGGAAATACTAAGAAAGATAAATATGACAGCTCCAACAACAATACCAACAACACAAATCTGATCAGTCATTGCGAACAAAGGTCAAGCAATCCAAAATATAATACAACAAAATTCTGAAATTCCAACTACGCAAACAACAACCAACAACGAAACAATCCAAGATCCACAACCAAAATCACCAACAACGAATACTACACAAGCACAACTCACAACGCAAACCGACATCACTCGAACCGACGCAGAAAAAGCTTTTATTAGCAAAATCAACAAAAACTACCAATTCACGGTCGGTTTCAAAAGAAATGCCAGTGATGTCAGTATCAAATACCTGCAATACTTCCTAAAATCCCAAGGATTTTATCAAGGAATCATCAATGGGACCAATACGGAAGCAACAATAGCCGCATTATTCCAGTGGCAAAAAGCAAATAACATTCTCAGCGACGAAACAGATCCCGCTGCCGGATACCTTGGTCCCAAAACCAGAGAAGT
>CAZZEA010000031.1:0-1952 GCA_964652925.1 uncultured Candidatus Peribacteria bacterium
AAAAATAATGGAAATGTTGTTTTTCCCAAATGATCTGATATTTTTAATGCATTTAATCAGACTCCTTTTGACGAAGTTAAGGTAGTTATTTTGGGGCAGGATCCGTATCATGGAGAGGGGGAAGCTCATGGTCTTTGATTCTCTGTGCAAGATGGAATCCGTCTGCCTCCTTCGCTCAAAAATATTTTCAAAGAATTGGTTGTTGATATTCCAGGTTTTGTTGTGCCAACTTCGTGAAATCTTCTTGCTTGGGCAAAGCAATGAGTGTTTCTTTTAAATACTACGTTGACGGTGAGGAAAGATACGCCAAATTCCCATAAAGATGTATGATGGCAACAATTTACCGATACGGTGATTAAAAAATTATCTGATGAAAAAAAATGATTAGTTTTTCTTCTTTGGTGAGCTTATGCGCAGGGGAAAATCGGCTTGATTGATCAAGAGAAACACCTTGTGTTGCAGGCTGCGCATCCTTCCCCATTTTCTGCTTATAAATGATTCTTTTGATGTAAACATTTTTCAAAAACAAACGATTATTTAATATCTCGTTGAAAACAGCCTATAAATTGGATTATTTTAAAATAAAATTTTGTATTAAAAAAGTCTTCTAAAATTTGCTTTTTTGTAAAAAAGGGGATATAATTTTGTGTGAATATTTATTTTTTTTATACAAATGCCAGGCGAACTAATCAATAAAACTCAACAAATAGGCCAACAGACAGTAGAAAATTCTGTTTCTTTTTTGCAAACTATTTATGATAATCCCTATATTCATGGATTTCTTTCTTTGATGTTTGCTTTGGCTTTATCTTTTTGATTGATTATTCTTTCCAAAATACTGGCTATTTTTGTAAAAAATAGAATTGCTAAAAATTTTATTGTTAAAGATGGTGTTGCTCCCAAAAAAATGGCAATCCTTGTTGGAGATCTTATCTTTTATGTAATGTCTTTTTTATCAATTTATATTGCTTTTACGATAGCAGGAATTGATATTAAATTATTGATGTCATGAATTACTATCTGAGTTGGTTTTGCATTTAGACAAACGCTTTCTAATATGATTTCAGGTGTTATGATATTTTCCACTTCGGAATATAAGATTTGAAATATTGTTCAATTGAGGTTGGAAGGTGATGTTTTCGGAATTATTGAAGAAATTAATATGAAAAATATTCTGATTAGAACTTTTGATATGAGAAGAGTTATTATTCCCAATTCTACATTTTTGAAAAAAGCAGTAAAAACATATAGTGCTGAAGAATTTTTGAGAATAGAGGCTGATGTTGTAGTTGATGTTAATTTGGATATTCCTTTTGTTATTCAAGAAACAATCAAAACAGTAAACTGATTTCCATTTATTTTAAATAAAGAATATACTCAAGTTTTATTAGAAAGTTTTGATGATAAAAAAGCAAAATTAACTGTTCAAATGTTTTTTAATCCAAATTCTTGATACTCTAGTGAGTATATAAAATCTATTGTTCAAATACAATTACTTGGTTTATATAAAAAATTAGATAAGGAGTCAAAAGCTTTAGCTACTCAACATAAAGATCTAGTCGAACATAAAGAAATTCCACCCCAAATATCTCTTAATCAAAAATAATTAGGCTAAAATATCTCAAAGTTTTTCTTCTAAATATATTTTTAATTTATCTAATCCTTTTAATTTAGGATATTTTTCTAATAGTCGTTTTGCTCATTCTTGTACTTTTTCAATAAACTTTAAATCAGATAATATTTCCATTGGTATGTCGGTTTGTCATGCTTGCATTGTTCCAAGAATTTCTCAAGGTCAACGATTTTTTAGATCTAGTTCTGCTAATTTAAATCAATCATTTGTTTCTTCCATTGCTTTTAGTCTTTTATAACTATCACCTGTTTTCTTTTTTGTTTCCAAAAAACAATATGATTTTAAATTAGATCTTCCAATTCTTCATCTTAATTGATGG
>CAZZEA010000031.1:1963-7203 GCA_964652925.1 uncultured Candidatus Peribacteria bacterium
TCGGCGTTTTTTATAATCATTATTGTAGCTTCTGGTATATCAACACCTACTTCTATGACTATTGTTGACACAAGTAGACAATATTGTCAGTTTTTAAATTTTGTCATTGTTTCTTCTTTTTCTTTTGCATTCATTTTACCATGAAGTAATCAAATTTTATTTTTTAATTCTGGATATAGATTTTTGATCTCTTGATATTCTGATGTTGCTGCTTTTACTTCTTCTAGTTTTTCTGATTCTTCTACCAAAGGTGTAACTACAAAGACTTTTTGTCATTCATTTATTTTTGAAAGAATCCATGGTTTTAATTTTATATATTCATTTTCGGAAATTATTTTTGTAGTGATGGGTTGTCTTCACTTTGGTAATTCATCTATAATATGTACGTCAAATTCCCCAAAAAAAGCTAATGCCATTGATCTTGGTATTGGTGTCGCACTCATTTGAAGAATATCTGGATTCCCAAATTTTTTGAAGAAAGCTCTTTGTCTAACTCAAAATTTATGTTGTTCATCTATTACGACAAATCAGAGATCTTTGAAGCTTACATCTTCTTGAAGTAGAGCATGTGTTCCTATAGTAATATGAATTTTTCCTTCTTTTATGTCCTTTTTGATTTTTTCTTTTTCAGGTTTTGGTGTTGATCATGTAAGAATCTCAATACGTATTCACAAAGGAAGAAATAGTTTTGCTAATGTTTTATGATGTTGATTTGCCAATACTTCCAAAGGTGCTACAAAAATACTTTGTTTACTTTTGGTAGTATGCATATAATAAGCAATAATAGCTGCTACTATCGTCTTTCAGCTTCCTACATCTCACTGTAAAAGAGACATCATAGGTTTGCTTTCGTGTATAGATTCTATGCAGTTTTTAATTACTTTTTTTTGGGCATTGGTTAGAGTAAATGGTAATTTATCAATAAAATTTTTAATAATTTCTCGATGAGGGTTAGATTCATCAAATCTTTTTAGAGAAATTTTTTCATATTCTTCTTTTTGAATAAGAGAATGCAGTTGAACTCTTAGCAATCTATCAAAAAATATTCTTTGTAAAGCTGCTTTTTGTAGTTCATAGTTTTCTGGGAAATGGATGTTCTTAATTGTTTCTTTTACTCCCAAAAGATGGTATTTCTCTAAAAATTCTTGAGGTAAATGTTCATTAAAAAATATATCTATATTGTCTAATATATTTCGCATTTTTTCTACAAACCAAGATGGTTTGATACCATATAATTCTGAATATATTGGGTATATTCTTCACATATTTGGGATGTTCGTTTCTTCTGATGTTGTATCAGATGTTTGAATTATTTCTGGTTGATTAAAAATAGCTTTTCATCATTTTAAAAAAGGTTTTCATATAATTATATATCGTTGATTTTCTTTTATTTTACTTGCTAGATATCAAGAGTTGAATATATTTATTTGTCCTAATTGTCCTTGTTCATCAGAAAAAACATATTCATATACTTTTCTACCTCTTCTTGGTGAAAAATTTTTTTTAATAATTTTTCATTTAGTTGTAGCTACTCATTTTTCGTTGATAGTAAGTTCTGATAATGGTTTTATAAAACTTCTATCTTCGTAACTTCTAGGAAAATATTGAAGAAGATCTTTTATGGTTTTTATCCCATTCTTTTCCAGTATTGAAATGTATTTGTTTGTTGTCTTTAATTGGTCTTTTAGTTCTTTCATATTGTTAGTTTATATATTCTTTTCTTTAAATCAATTTAAATAAATTTTAATTGCTTTTCTAATTCTTTTTTATATAGTCAATTTTTGCATGATGTTTTATTATATTATGGCTATTCTATGAAAAAATGAGGGATATTTTTTATCTTTTTTGTGCTTATTATAAGCTGATTATTACAACTTTATAAAAATTATGATGTTGCTTGAGATGTTATTCAAGTAGTCAAAAATAAAGAGGAAGTTTCTTTAAATAGTTTTATTGATCGTTATAAAGCGTGAGAATTTTCGAAAATAGAACTAAAAGATGGGATTGATCTAATTGGTTATGTATTTGTCTCTTCTGGAGACACAACTTCAATGATGTCGTTGAATAAAACGTATACCGAGCATATCTTTGATACTTATTCTACCAAAAAACCTATGGATACGTCTTTATCTGACCTTGGTGTTTCTTTGACGTGAGCAATTATGATAGATGTGAAGTATACCACAAAAACTTTTCTCCAAAAGTTTTTTGAAGAGTTGGGGCCTATTTTTCTATTTTTTATTATTTTCATTTTGTTTTTTAAATTTATGTTGCCAAAATGATGAGCTGGATTTCCTTTTAATGTAAAAGTTGGTAAACTAGATAACAAACAAAAAAACAAAACCAAATTTGCTGATGTAGCAGGTATGGAAGAAGTAAAGAATGAATTATCAGAAGTAGTTGATTATCTAAAGCATCCAAATAAATATCATAAAGTTTGAGCTAGACATCCAAAATGAGTTTTGCTTTTTGGTGAGCCATGATCTGGGAAAACCCTCCTTGCGAGAGCTGTTGCTGGTGAATCAGATGTTCCATTTTTTAGTGTTTCTGGTTCTGAATTTATGGAAATGTTGGTTGGTATGTGAGCAGCAAAAGTTAGAGAGCTTTTTGGTAAAGCAAAAGCAGTTGGAAAGGCTATTATTTTTATAGATGAAATTGATGCAATAGGAAGAAGAAGATGAGTTTGACATACGTGATGACATCAGGAACAAGAGCAAACATTGAATCAGATTTTGACAGAAATGGATTGATTTGATAATACAACAAATATTATTGTAATGGCAGCAACGAATAGACCAGATATTTTGGATCCCGCATTATTGAGAGCAGGTAGATTTGATAGAAAAATTATGGTTTCTAGACCAACGTATGAAGAAAGAGTAGCTATTTTTACGTATTATCTCAAAACAAAAAAAATAAATCCTAAAGTAACTTTGGAATCATTGGCAAAAAGAACAAGTTGATTGGTCGGTGCTGATATAGAAAATATAGTAAATGAAGCATCATTGAAAATAGCAAAGGAAAATAGAGTAGAAATTTGAGTTCAGGATTTTGAATATGCATTGGAAAAGGTTCTTATGTGACCAGAAAAAAAAGTAAAATCAATGAATGAAAAAGAAAAACAAATAGTAGCCTATCATGAACTTTGACACGCTGTTACTGCTTATTTTCTTCCTCAAACAGATCCTGTAGAAAAAATTTCTATAGTTCGTAGAGGACATGCTCTTTGAGTAACGTGGATGATTCCAGAAGAAGATAAAAATCTTTATTCGAAAGCTAAATTTCTTGATCAGATTGTTTCTTTGCTTTGATGAAGAGCGGCTGAAGAAACTTTCTTTTGAAAAGAAGAAATAACTACTTGAGCATCAAATGATTTTGAAAAAGCTACATTGATTATCAAAGATATGATTACAAAGTATGGTATGGATGAAGATCTTTGAACTATTTTCTATTGAGATAATAATGTGGATGATTATAGATTTGTGAAACCTTATAGTGAAAAAGTATCCGAACGTATTGATAATAAAATTCAAGAGTATATGTCAGAATGTTATAAAAAATCAAAAGATATATTGAAAAAGCATAAATCTGTTATGGAAAAACTTTCTGTTTCTTTATTGGAGAAAGAATACTTGACTAGAGAAGAATTTGAATCATTGATGAAAGAATATCTTGATTAAAAATTTATATTTAACAATTAATAAAACATGAACTTAGCTTATGTCTTAGATTGGTATACAAATAAAAATGTTGTTGTAGAAATAAAAGATAAAGATGTTTTTTCTTGATTAAAAGCTGGAGATAAAATTGTTTATGAAACAACTGATCAAACTTGAAATAATTCTTTTACTGTTTGACTATTTTTGTGACATGCTACCTCTACAGATAGAAAATGAATTTTTCATCGTGTTTTGAATTGAGAAGAAAAGAAGTTTTTTGATGAACAACAAGAATTTTCTTTGCAAATATTTCCATTGTTTAAGAAGATGTTTAAGAAGTATTTTCCTACATCAACACCTGTTACTGCTAGATATCATGTGTTTGCTGACCAGATTTATTTCTACTTTTATGCAGAAGAAAGGTATGTTTTTTCTGATTTTGTAAAAGAACTTAGAAATACTTTGGATAAAAATATCTTTTTGTTTCAAGTTGGGGCTAGAGATATGGTAAAAATGTCTCCAGCGACTGATTGTATAGTTGGTTGTAATGGTATTCAGCTTTGTTGTAAAAGCACAAGGCCTCTGCCTAGTATTGAAATAGAAAATATTGTGCTTCAAAATTTAGAATGAAGAGATATAGAAAAATTGAAATGAAGATGTGGAAAACTGAAATGTTGCTTGATGTATGAATTAGAGCAATATGCAGAAGAAAGTAAAAAATTTCCACCAAAGTGATCTGAGGTTTGTATGAGAAATAATTGTGATATGTGTGGTTTTGTAACTTCTTATAATATCATGACAAATGATGTAAGTGTGAGAACAAAAGATGGTTGATTCTTTAGAGTCCCTTTGAACTTGATTAAAAAGATTAAAGAATAATTTATTTATAAATATTTTATCATGTTGAAATTAGGTATTATCTTCTGGATTGTGCTAACAATATTTTTATTGCTTTTCCCTTTAGGATTTCTCTTCTATTTTTTATTTAAAGATGTTACAAAATATTTTTTTGTGTTTTGGAATAAGTTAATTAGTGATAAAATTCTGAACAGAATTAAAAATGAAATTATTCAAGAAAATTTGGTAAATACGTATCAATCTGAAGAAATTTTGGAAGAAAAACAAGATTTATCTGAAGGAAATTTAGAAGGAATAAAACAAGAAAAGCCTTCTTTAGAAGAGTTAGTTGATAAAGAATTTTCTAAAAAAAAGAAAAAAATGATAGAAAAAATTGTTTATGAAGCTTTGGTTTGTAGAAAAGAGTGAAAATTAGATGAATATGAAAAGAAAATTATAGAGTGATTAGCAATTGATCCAAATGATAGAGATCTGAATAAATTATTAGCTGATTTTTATTTTAATCTTGGAAATTATAAAAAAGCACTTTCATTGCTCAAGAAAATTATTGAAATAGATCCGCAAGATCATAAAGCAATTTGGCAAATTTGAGAAATGTATTTAATTACTGGGGATTTTGAAACAGCTGAACTGCTTATAGATAAGGCGATTTCAATTAATCAATCGAATCCCAAATATTATATCAGTATGGTAGAAGTTTTGTATAACACAGATAGGAAAAGA
>CAZZEA010000032.1:0-1968 GCA_964652925.1 uncultured Candidatus Peribacteria bacterium
TCCTTGATTTGTGAATGTCAAATGATTACTTATTTGATAATACATATTCTAACGTTGCTGTAATGCTTTGAATAGATGAACATAAATACGTTAAATTTTGAGAAAAAACATTAGAAAATATTAAATCAAAAGAAAACGCGCTTGATGGATATTTTAATAGGTCAATATGACTATCTGCCATATATACTCCGATTATAAAATGATTTAATAATTATCCTAAGCAATCTAAAAGCTTCCCGGATTCAAGTATAAACGCAGATTCGGGATCTGATGATATAAATAAAAAGATTTTATATCAAGAAGGTGATTATAAAAATCCTGAAGATAATGTAGTTTATCAAATGATTGCATGAATATGAAATTATAAATTGGAAGATTATAGGAATGTTTATGAAGCATGTAGAAAATGATGAAGCAGACGAGTAAAATATAAAAAGGAGTTTATTGAATATTTAATAGATATACTAAATAAATGGGAGAGGTAGCTCTATATTGAATGGATTCTTATATAGAATCATTATATAGGATTAATGCAAAAATCTCATTATGAGGTTCATTAGCTGAAAGATCATTTTTTGATATATTAAATATAGAAAATCCAGAGAAGAGAATATCTATAATGTCCTCTTTCCTTTATTGATTATTGCATAATTGAGCATCAATAGAAGAGATGAAATGAATAATAGATGCTATAATCCGTTTTGAGTGATTTGATTTTACGAAAAATAAAATAAGAATTAAAAGCAATAGCCCGATAGTCTCTATATTATGAAGTGGGAAAAAGGGGCTTAAGACATTTAATATTTCTACATGAGCTGCATTGGTAGCCGCAGCTTCTTGATGAACTATTGTAAAAGTAGGATCATCATCTACTTCATCGTTGGCTTGATCAAGAGATATATTAAAGTTTTTATGAGCAGAAGTTGATATTGATATTAATAAAATGATAAAAATTGTGGAAAATATAAATTTTTGATTTTTTTCTATAGAATGAATTATTCCAAAATTTGATAGTGTATACGGGTGAAGATTTTACACGCCGCATATATTATCTTATATATTACTAGCTTTAATAAGCCCAGTTTATATTGATGGTCTAGTTTATTGATTATCTTTAAAAGACATAAAAAATAGTTCTGATTTGTTAAAATATTATTGATTTAATTCATTCTCTGTTGTATCTACCTGCAAAGACAATATTCATTTTATAGATGAGATAGCATGATTTAGCTATACCAATATAATTAGATATAAAAATGGGATAGAGTTTAATTGAGTTATAGATCCATTATTAGAGTTGAATCTACCTAGTCTTTCATATGAAGATGTTAAGCAATGATTAGATCTACAGGATAACTTAAAAAAGTTAATTGTTTCTATAAGTAATAGTTGAGATGTAAATAAGAATAATATTATAGCAATAAATGCATCAGAGCTACTATATGTTTCATGATTGGTAGAGGATATGAGAGAATGATATGAAAAAAGTCTTAATTCGATAAAGAAAAATAAAGTTATTGACTTGCTGGTTGAGTTCGTTGAAATGACTTGAGGCAAAATGCAATTTAATTTCTTATAGTTTTTTATGCTTTGTTTTGATAAATTTCCATATTTAAATAATAAGAAGTATTTTATTTTTGATATGGATTGAGTAATTATAGATATAGAAGATATTAATTATAAAGCATATAGATATTCTATAGAACGTATTCTATGAGTTCCTATAGACATTGATTATTATAACAATTATTTTAAATGAAAAAAATGAAGTGATAGTTTAAAAGATTTTTTTTATAATAACAAAATTAGATTTGATAACAAACTTATGGATCAAATAACTCAAGAAATAATTAAGATAAAACTAGAACTATTAGAGATTTCAGATCTAAGCAAAAATCTAATATATGATATAAAGAAATTTCTAGATTTATTAAAATGAAGGTGAGTTAAATTATGATTGGCGACCTC
>CAZZEA010000032.1:1994-7147 GCA_964652925.1 uncultured Candidatus Peribacteria bacterium
AGAAATACAAATCTGCAAGATGCTTTTGATGTAATAGTATGTGCAGAAGATGTTAAATTATGAAAGCCAAATCCAGAGATATTTAAGACAACATTTAATATGCTATGAGGAATTGATACACAAGAATGAGTAGTATTTGAAGATTCTTATCCATGAGTAAAGGCAGCTATAGATGGTGGTTTTACATGTATGTGAATATGAGAACCTATTAGATATTATATATTTACGTCAGATGAATTTCATTATTTCTGAAACAATTTTGAGTGTTTTAACTCACTTAATAATAAAGATGAGATATATACAAATAGCTAATTGAAATATAACTATCAAAGAAAAGCTAATTAGAAACTTAGGAAACTGAGAGGTGTTGATAAAAGTTAAGTTTGCGTGATTATGTGGAAGTGATATGCATAAAATAAAGGATAAAAGATTTTCACAGGATAATATACTATGACATGAGATTGTCTGAGAGATTTTAGATGCTTCTAAAACCGAATTGGTATGAAAAAATGTAGTTGTAGACCCCATTATTCCATGTTGAAATTGTGACTATTGTAATAGGCAGGATACTCAACTATGTATAAATATTAAATCTATTTGAAGAAATATGGATTGATGATTTGCAGAATATTTGATTGTCCCAGAAAATAATATACATGTTTTGTCGGATAGTTTTGACATAAGATTGTGAACTTTGGTAGATTGAGCCTCAGTGATATTACACTGATTAAACCTATTTAAAAAGGGCTATAAGTTAAGCGATGATTTAAAATTAGCTATCATATGAGATGGTACTATCTGAGCATTGTCGTCAATAATATTTTGAGAATATATAAAAAACATAGATATATTTACAAAGAATAATGAAAAATATATAAATGATATATGATTCAACTCTATAAAGTTTGAAGATATATGAAAAACATTAAATGAATATTATGATGTAGTCATAGAATGTGTTTGATGAAATCAAAACGCTACATTAAATGAGGCTTTTAGAATAGCTAAAAGATGATGAGCTATTTTGACGTTTTGAGTTTTCTGAGTAGATTATTTTTGTAGTCTTAAAGTCAGGGAGCTGTTTTACAAAGAAACACTTTTATTATGAGTCAACTCATATTGATATAGTGATTGAAATTCTGATTTTGAAAATGCAATATTACATATTGATAAAAATCAGAATAAATATAATAAGTTGATAATAAATGAATATAAATTTGAGGACTTTGGAGTTTCTTTGAAATTTAAAAATCCATTAAAAACAATATATCGTTTTATATAATTTTACCTTAATAAAATGTCAGATTGTATTTTTTGTAAGATAATTAATAAAGAGCTGCCTGCGCACATAGTATATGAGGACAATGATGTATTGGCTATTTTGCCCAAAGATATGGAAATTTATGGTCATACATTAGTGATACCCAAAAGGCATTTCGAAAACATATATGATATAGATGAATCAATTTTAAAAAATATAATTGTTACAGTCAAAAATTTATCTATAAAATATACCGCAAAAATATGATCAACTGGTATAAATATTTTACATGCTAGTTGAAAAGATGCCCAACAATCAGTCTTTCATTTTCATTTCCATATATTCCCTAGATTTAATGGCGACTCATTGGATACATGGCCTAAGTTGCCGCCAATAGAGATAGATAAAGATCAATTTCTTAAAAGAATAAGCTAAGAAAATAATAAGAAATTCAACAACTAAAAGTCACGATTTAGGGCGTGATTTTTCTTATATCTGTAAATTTTTTCTCATCTGGAGATGACGGGAATCGAACCCGTGTCTAAAAGGCATAACTAACAACTTCTACCACTATAGAGTATCTATAGGCCGGGATTTTTAGTGTTACGAGTACAGGCAAGCTTTAGCCGATAAACAGGCGAGCATTTTGTCCTAGCAACATAATGGTTTCCTTCTTGGGCGACCTGAAAGATAGAAGGAGTCAGCAGTCAGGTTGAGAACGTTCCAAGCTACCTAGGCAGCATATGCAGGAACGAGAGCGAAAGCTCTTTTAAGTGTTTTGTTAGCACTTTGATTTGGTCCGTAATTAAACTCTAGAACCATCGAGTAGTGGCTGTCATCAATTATGAAGTCCCTTTATCAAATCCAGAGACATCCCCATGTACTGTCATTATATAGATTTTCCCACAAAAAACAATCAAAAACATTTTTTATCCTTTGAATATACGTATAAATTGATTATAGGTTACGCATTTATGTTGTAGTCAATTTCTTATGCAAAACTCTTATCATCGAAAAATATTTAAAATACTATGAACTTTTGTTTTGCTATTGGCTCTCTTTTTGGGGATTCCTATAATTATCTATGCAATGGTGTATGGATTTAGATCGTTTGAATTATTCCATATGATAGGGTATTCAGGATCTTCGTTGATGATGGATATGTTTATGAATATGATTCCTATCATAATATATTCTACGTTTGGATTAATTTGAATCTAACTTTTGATAGTAGCTATCTTTTTCCAAAAAAAACGGGCGTATAAATTACTGTTGATATTATCTTGGATACTTTGTTTTGCTGCCCTTTTGTTTATTGTAATCAAAACATACGCTTATATTCCGAAATTTATTATGAGTGTAATAGCCGGAAGTATTATAGTTATAGGGGGATTTATTTCGTGGTTTTCTTGTTTTTGAGGATATAAGCAGAAGAAATTATTGTCTTATTGGACTCCATTGTTGGTTCGAGGAATATCGGTTATAGTTGCTTATATATTGTTATCAGTATTTCCAGATCCAGAAGTAGTAGTAGATTATTCCGTATTTGTTGGGGGGATACAAGTACTCGTTTATACTCCATGGATGATAGATAGTAAAGAACTAGTTTTTGCTGGTGGATTCTTTGTGCTATTATGGATTTCTCGTTTGATGGTAGAATCAGTTTTATTCTATCAAGAAATTTCCCAAAATCGTAAATATAATCGAAAATTATTTTGATTATTGGTCGTTACAATAAGCATTGTTTTGTGAATGATAATTTACTTTAAAAAAGAGATTGTTGTAACTCCAAAATATGATATGTCTCAATATCAAAATATACTCATCAAAAAATGATATCAAGAACATATTGCTACCTGAGATAATATATACTATCGTCAAAATCAATGGTTATTCAATCATACATGATTTTTGGACAAAATAAATCAGAATCTGTATGTTGTTAAAAATTATCTTTCGGAGACAGGACTTATACAAAGTGGGTTTGCTAATTTTTGGCAAGAATTTTCCGGAGATTTTCGCAATGAATTTTCTGATATTGCTTTGGTGTCTTCAGGTGATTATTCGATGATTCCTATAGATATTCCATATTATGATGCTATGGGGTTTCCAGAAGAAAGACTTGGAGAAAGAACAACTATAATAAATGCTGTTGCTACCCAGTTATGTAGTGTAGGACAATGCCAAGAATGATTTACATATCGAAAAGATCGGTTTGTTTTTGTAAATCAAAGACTTCAAAATGGAGCAGGTGTTTTTTGATCACTTATTTCTCTAGTAACGGTACAAAGATCTTTTTCTGGTCTCCAAGAAATGCTTCCTTATCTTTCTTTTCAACAAAAACAAGAATTACAATCACTATTAACTCCATATCATACAGAATATTTGTATCATAACATGATTGTTCAGGAATACTATTTTGTGTATGGTATGGGAATAGAAAGTAGTAGAAATTTTATGAAAGAACAGAATATTTCAGCCCCAAAATTTATTTTGGATTTGAACTATACAGAATATGTTATCAAAAAATATTTTGTAGAAGCTCTTTCTAGGCAACAAAACGAAGCTATGTTTGATTATGAGAATAGGCGAGAGTTATCTTACAATATATTAGGTAATTCTATTTTGAATGCATTATTGCCAAGAGTTTCTCATATTTACAATCGTTTTGAAGACTTGGAAAATCAAAGGAGAGAATTATATGATTTGATTTGAAAATAATAAATAATATCATATGCTTTTAAAAATCAAAGAATCTTTTAATTGACTTTTTTTTGTAAAAAAATATAATAACACCTCACCCAAAAAAACAAAAACAAATGGATAACTGTATTACAACAAAACAATTAAAAGAGGTTGTTGTATCAATATCTCATATTGAGATTATTAAAATCGCGTATCTTATTCATAAAACGCCTTCAGAAGAATCACCTCTTACGTATGCAAACCCACCAGATATTGAAAATCAACATCCTATATATGAACTAGAAATAGTTCAGATAACGGATAGACAAGGGCAGGCACTAGAACCAAAATGTTTTGGAGAATTTATATCTTTACAAAACGTTAAAGATAAAACGTATGCTCTGTATAAGAATTCTCCGATATATGATGGTGTGGAAATGTTGACATTAGTAAGTGTGTATGCTCTTTGTATGGCAGCTCATTTACAGACAGGAAAAGTTATCTTAGGAAGTCCTTCTTTACAGCAAGTAAGAAGGATGCTGGTGTCAGAATATAAATTTGACATCTTGAAAAAGAATTAATGAAAAATCCAGCGAATTTGCTGGATTTCTCTTTATTCTACCAATCCAATCTTTGGGAAGAAACTATAAACAATATTATAAAACGAACTTACAACTTTATCCAATCATTTTTCTTGCCCAACCATTTTTTCCGTCAAAATTCATTCTAATTTAAACATTTCTTGCTCGACTTGTTTTCCAATTCTTTGGAAAAGATCCATATCGTCTTCTGGATTTTCATTAAGATCTCTAAAGGTTCGGAATAATTCTTCCTGGGTTTCAAAAAATCTCTGGAAAAGCTGTCCTCCCTTGGTTTTTGTTAATCATTCTATTTTTTCTTTAATATATCAATCAATAATCTGATTTATTTCATCTTCTTTTTCTTTGTCTATTCACGTAAAAATTGGTCCAAAGACAGGATGTTTTTGCAGATCTGATAAAAAAGGAATAGCTTGTTTCTGTTCTTCTAAATTTTTTACAATAGTTAGAATTTGGTCTTGTTCAGCTTGATTCATAGAATAATGTATAATTTAACTAAAATGTATAATTAGCTTAATGAATTGAGTAATAAAAAGAATAAACAAATATATAACAAGTGAACGCTTACATTTTTAGGCATAAAAAACACAGGGTAGCCGATTTGTTTG
>CAZZEA010000033.1:0-7074 GCA_964652925.1 uncultured Candidatus Peribacteria bacterium
TCAAATACCAAAAGGGAATCAATTCATCAACTGTCATCTGTGAAAAAAATTTATCTCAACGAAGATCTGGGTGATTAGCTATAACTTCAGATAAATCAGAAGTAAGAGAAATACAGATACCATCACCTCAAAGTTTTGTTTCACCAGAAATTTCATGTAATTTTTTCAATTCATCTAATTCTGATAAGAAATTTTTTATATGATCAATTTTTTGTTGAAGCATTACATTTCAAAAAACATAAAACAATGTGAATTATAAAAAAACAGACCTTATTTTCAATAAGATATTGACTTTATGTAAAAAAATATAAAAAATATTCTTAAAAATCCCCTTCCAAAATAATCGGACAATGATCACTTCCCATTACATCATCCTGATGAGCAACACGAGTAACCAAAGGCACAACATCTTCAGATACCCAAAAATAATCCAATCTCCGCCCAACATTTCTTGGTCTAGCTCCTGCTCTATAACTCCGCCACGTATATTTATCTTTGAGTTCTGGATTGAAACAACGAAAAAGATCTACATAGCCATGAGCAACCATTTTATCCATTTCAGCTCTTTCTATCGGCAAAAATCAGATTGAATTTTCATTTTCTTTGGGTCTAGCAATATCAATTTCACGATGACATATATTGAAATCTCATGTAGTGATAATTTTTTTACCCTGAGCACGTAAATCATCAATATAGTTCAAAAACCTCTCGTAAAATCATAATTTATACGATAGCATCTCAGTTCCATCAGCTCTTTCTCATCAATTAGGAAAATAGATATTCAACAAAACAAAATCTGAAAATTGAATTTCTACTACTCTTCCATCTTCATGAAAATGCTCTACTTCAGCAAAAGTTGATTTCATCTCATGTACATTTAAACTTTTTTTCCAAAACGTAGCAACTCCAGCATATCCCGGTCTTTGCCCAGCGTGCCAGATATAGTGATAATCCTGCAAAAAAAAACTAAGCTCGACAGGAATCTGGGTTTCAAACGCCTTTACTTCCTGAAGACACAAAATATCAGGTTTCTCCTTTGAAACCCAATCCAAAAAACCTTTTTGCAAAACAGCACGAATTCAATTTACATTCCAAGAACAAATTTTCATAATTCCAAAGATTAAAAATCATAAATTATTCTGATTGAATTGTTTGCATTATGCAACATACGATATCTATCAATAATTCAGGTTTCAAAAGTACGTTGCAACATCAACATCACCCATCATCTCATCTCAACCATTTCTGGATTTTCTATTTTATTCATTATTTTATTTTCTTTGAGCGCATTGAAATGTTTTTGATACCGAAGAATATCTTCTCATTCCCTGATATTATAAGTATTTCCAAAAATTAATCTGGATAAGATAGTACCAAACTGAGCTCTCGTAACAAAAGTATTTGGATTAAAAGATTTCAAAGGTGTTATACCATCAGATTCCAACCCCATCAATCAAAGCTGACAAATTATTTTACTATAAAACTTCATTTCAGAAGATTGATCTTCCATATCCTCATATAAATCACATCATTTTTTGGTAATATCAGGATATAATCAAACAATAGTAACTGCATATTCAACTATCATCTTAGATAAATCTTTTCTCAAGAGACCTCAGGTAATATTTGCTTTTTCCATAGGACACATTGTCGTCACACCAAGACCATAAGCAAATTGAAATGCATCAATAAGTTCTTGTGAATATTCATCACCTTCTACAGGACAAATATCTCATGCTGAGTGTGCACCGCCCTCACAAATACCATCATAATAACTATAAGAATTATCACCACCTGGACAACTATCTTTGTATAAAAATATTCATCATCACCAACCTCATCAATCCAAAGCTCAATGATCAAATATTTTTTGCAAAACCAATGTTGATCAAGAAAGAGTAGCCTTTACATTATTTCCCATAATACGAAGATTGGAAATATCCAAAAAACCAACCGATTGTGCAGATCCAGATTCTGATTCAGTTCCTTTATAAATAAACATTCACTGATTTGTTAACCCACAGTCAATATGTCAGGTACCATCAACCGAAACAGAAAATACAGGATCCAAACCACCTTGCACCGTAAGCATATTTCTCGCAAACAATGAGGAAATATTTTTATATTGAATATACCTATCATCACAACATCAAAGTTGAGAACAACTCGCTCTAGTTACAAAATTATAATCTGAAATAGTTCATTGATTTCCTGCCATATCACGAACACGTACATTCACACGAATAGTTCACGATGCTGGAAAATCTACATGATTAGAAACTTCGACCATCCAGTTAGGCTGCAACGCATTACTACTAAGCCCTGAAAGATTCAACATATTCCCGCTAAACACATATGGCCCATAACTTGTCCCGTTGATTCCACTGAGCGTTACCACAATACTTCCCGAATCAACCCCAGCCCAATCATCTTCCACTCCAAATCTAATCGGAGCATCATAGTTTACAAAAGTAGCTCCAACCGCTGGAAACCTAGTCCCCGCAATCAACGTCGGACCTTGAGGATGATTAAAAGAAATTGATTGCGTAGCCAGCAATCATTTACGATCTCTAATTTGCACAGAAAAATCTATTCTTTTTTCTATACCATAATCAAACAAAGCTCACGAAGGAATCGAAACACTATAATTTCTATCCAAAAATTGCCAAGTTTTTCCACTTGGTGTTGCATAAGTTCAAGAGGTAAATGTACGATTTTGTCCATTACCCGACAAAGTTATTTGTAGTGTAGAAATATCTATTCCATATTGAGTATCTATTCACCAAACATTTCATGTCCAAATACTTCAACCAGTCCAAACATAAGGAACATTTGTACTCGATCCACCAACATCTATTAATCAAAAAGAAATTCATGAAAGATGAGTTTGTTTTATTGCTCAGTTAATTGGAATCATTGTAGAAATACTTGGAATCTGATTATCATCTACACAAGGTTGTTGAAGTACAGGATAAAATCATGTCATAAATTGATTTTGTTTTGTCGAATTTATTATTTCTGTTCATCAAAGTGAACTAAGTGTTGTTTCTATTGTGGAAGTAGGAGTTCAAACTTCTCCATTGTATTCCATACCAAATATTGCGGAATAATTTGTTGATAAATAACGAGGTACAAAAGAAATTGTTCAATAAAGTCATGTCGTTCATTTATATGTATTCAAATTATTTTTACGATCTATTTGTAAAATAGTAAAATTACCTCATACTTTCCACGAAGGAGATGACTCTGACGACCAATCTTGAAAAGTTTGAGTACTTGCTTCAAATAAGATAGTTCTAACATCAGATGTCGAATACAAAATATGTTGAGGATCCAACACAAGATGAAAACGCCCCGCTTTAGCTCAATCAACATGAGTTTCTGTAGAAACTCTTACCAATAATGACTCACTACATCCTTGTTGATATGGATAATTTGCACCAGTATCAAAATAATAATATTGAGAACTAGCCCATCAAAAACACATACTCAAAAAGACTATTGTGTAGATTTTTTTCATACAATATCTTTGTGAAAATATGATAAAAGCTGTTTACGATAAATAAGCACCAAAATAACAATAATCAAAAGCAATAACGCTATTACAAAAAATATATTATTTTGCAAAAACGACCAAAAAGAAAGTTTTCCATATTTTTCATAAATTTTTTGCATAGTTGAATTAAGAGCATCCTGATAGCTTATACCAGCAAATCATCAAGTAATAATAGCAGCTCCGTGTTCACATACAGGTAAGTCATCAGAAAAAGTCACATAAGCATCACCAACACTTTTCAAAACATCAATTCAACCTGCTTTACTCAAATTTGTATCTGTTGTGTTACCTTCTCACAAAAAATATAATCTCACAGTTCCATCATTAAATCACTCTTTTTGTTCAAAGTAAATTGTTCATATTTTTTCAGATCAATTAAATCTTTCACTTGGATCTACCGTAAAACCGACAATATGTAACAAACCATTTGATCTTACCACAGGAGGAAGATAATAAGGAAAAGTTGTTATTGGTACAAAATCTTTATACATCAACGATGTTTCCATCATCAAATCAAGCGCAGAAATTTCCTGACCCTGAGTATCAACATAAACATCAATAGGCACCAAACATCAATTTCCAAAAATTCATTCTCACTCTACAGAAAACGAAATATTTTGTGCAAAAGAAAAGCTAAACAGAGAAAACACTCCAATCAACAAAGACAGCACCAGAATTTTTTTTTGTTTCATAATAATTTTTTAAAAAATAAATTATTGCACCACAATTACTCAATCAACAATTGTAAAATTCAACCCTGTAATATACAAAGCATTTCCTGTATACAAATTTCAATTAATCTGATTATTCAAACTATCATAAATAGTTATATTTCATGTCAAAATCGCTCATGTCCATTCTACACCACACATCAAAATATCATTATTAGCTCAAGTAAGATATGGATATGGAGAATTATGATTAGTTCAAGTTACTACCAAAATAGTCCCTGTAAAATCATAAAATCATGCAAAATTTCCCCCCAAAATATTGATATTTAGAATTTCACTACATCCAAAAAAACTACAGTCAGGTCTCGTTGTAAACGATGTATTGATTGTTCATGTATTACCAGCAAGATCAAGAACAATTCAAGTAATAGTCACAGTTTCATTAGCAGGAAAATCCCATAATGGATAAAAATCTATAATATATTTACCAGAGTTTCAAAGTCATTGACTTCCTCAAGACAAAGTAAACATCAACTCTGATCAAGAATACATATATCCGCTCATCAATTGTTCGGCTCATGACATAATTTTAGATATTGTAATTTTTACACTTCCTGTATCAACTCCAGCCCAATCATCAGAAACAAACAATCTAATAGGGTTTAATTTACTTGGTGAAACAAAGGTATTTGTTGAAGGTAAAAGACGCGTTATTATAGGATTTTGCGGTGCATTAAAAGAAATTGATGCAGTTCCTGTATGGATAGCCCCTGTCTCATTTGGGTTATCTACTGCTTCAAAATTTACAATAATTGTTTTTTCCACTTCATAAGGTGCTGGTGCGGCAAAAGAAACTTCATAACCTCTACGTTTACTATTCCATGTATGTTGATGACGGGATCAATCTCCAAGCCAATCAGTAATAATCAAATTAGATGCTGTTAATACATAAGGACCACCAAAACTTGTACAAGTAGGACAAGAAACAGTTACTTTAATTGTCGAATTATTTACTCCTTCCTGATTGTCTACGGTAGCTGGGGCAGCTACATAATTCGACAATACCCCAGTCGCAAGACCTTGATACCAGTAATGACTCCTATTATTTATTGCTAGAGGCGCTGGCCCGCTTTCACTTCCTGCCCCAGCCCAATCATAGGTAGTGAAAGAAACTACTTGATTAGATGGAATATATCTTGATCCATTACTAGGAGTTATCGCAGTAATAGTAGGATTTGTTGCGTCAGGAATACATGGCAATGGAACAAATGTATAGGTCGCATTGTTAACTGCTGTCAAAATATCTGCACCATTTACATCAAACCCATTGAGTGTTGCTCCATCATCTGTTGTACTTGGTCAAAAAACAACAGAACTTCACAAACGATCAGTAAAAGAAAATGTAGAAGTAAAAATATTATTCAAAGTTCTAAAACCAAAGGTAATAGCATTAACATCTATCGAGCTTTTTTGTCCCCCTGGCAAAGCTCCATACGTTCTATACAAATTTCCAATCAAAGAAAACCCTTGATTCTGAGTAAACGGACTATTAACAGAACCATGAGTGACAATAACATTACCTGAATCAAACGAAATTGTTGATTCAAAAGCATTATAATTTTGTCCTCCTGCCAACAATGAAAGATTCATTGTATAATTACAATGAAGTTTCAATTCTGTTCCTGAAGCAGGAGCAAAATTATAGCTAGGATTTGCAGCAAAGGTTGCTCCAAAAAGAACAACTATTAATAACCATCCCAATCTTTTAAAAGATTTCATAGAAAACATATAAAAAAGTAAAACTACCAAGTAAACATATTTGAAGTATAATAAGGATCCGTAAGCTCAAAATTAATTCCTATAACTGAGATATCTGAAACATTGATAGCTCAATCTCCATTAAGATTTTTTGGATCTAAAACAGATATTGATGAATCAATGAATCAACTCATAGTCAAAATAGCAATATCATTTCCATTGATCATAAAATCATATTGCCCCAAAATATTCTTGAGATCCCCTGCAACTTGATATTGAAATCCATCATCTTGAGATAAACTTTTATTCTGTGTATTAAACAAATTAGCTCCTGTTGTAAAATCAAACAATTGTGGTGTTCCTTGAATAATCTCTACACCACTTAAATACGAAGCCAAATGGGATTGTCACTTATAAATTATATAATAAGTTCCTGATGGAATATTATCCATCCACTCCGCCAAACCTGTAGAAGAAGACTCCAAGGCTCATCACACAACAAATTGTTTATCCAAATCATATATTCTTATTTCTCCATAATTTAAAAAATTTTCAGAAGGACGACTTCATGGACGCACAGCAATCGTAAAATTTCAAAGTTTTACCAATAAAATAGTATCACCATTTTCTCAAGTAAGATAAGCAACAATATTGGCTCAAGAAAGTTCTAAAGATCCAGCATCAGTAAACGCCAATAATGTAGCACTACCCGTTTGATTTCCATTTCATTGATAAAGCAACATTCATTCATTTTCTGTTCCACAATATAATGTTCCTGTAATATTATTTTCATCACCCGTAAAATAGGAATTAATTCATCAAGAAACAATCAAACCTGGATTTATATAAGAAGAAACTATTCATTTTAAATCAATTGATATAGGATTACAACATTGAAATTCACTACAATCTGGTCTTGTTGTAAAACTATAGTCTGAAATAGCATCTACTGTTCATTCCATATCTTGGGCATATACACTCACACGAATAGTTCATGATGTTGGAAAATTTTCATGATTAGTAATAGCAATATACCAGCCTGGTTGATTCGCAATTCCAGTTACTCCAGACAGATTAAGATCGCTACCG
>CAZZEA010000034.1:0-7064 GCA_964652925.1 uncultured Candidatus Peribacteria bacterium
AGTATATGTACTTATGCCAGTTCTGTTATCTTTTTTTGGAGCTTTGAGAATTTCTTTTACAAGTTCCAAATAATCTCTGTCGAGTTTGTTCATTGGTAAAATACCTAAAAGAACTAAAAGTTTTCTGAAAAATTCGGCGATTCTTTTCATGATTTTGTTTTTTTAATGTTTGACTTTTATGTTTTTTTTGAGGGTATGGTTTTTAAATACAAAATCAATCAAAAATTCTGTAACATTTTTATAACAATTTCGTAATATATTACAGATATGTGATTTTTATTTTTTATTTTTTATTTTATGAAAACAAAAACATTAATTCTGACAATTATTTGATTGTCGCTATTTACTTTGGGATCGTCTACATTCGCAAACGATTCTTGTACAACGTATTATGATGGATGTAATACCTGTAAAATCGTTGATGGGAAAGTAGCTTGTACAAAAATGGCATGTAAAGCAACAGAAAAACCTTATTGTGTGGATGGTGTAGAATTGCCTGGTAGACAACCAGATTTACCATCAGATTCAGTTTCTGCAGAAAAAGTAGAACGAATTCCTCCTTATTACCAAGGTGGTAAAACCTACAAATTTGATGAAAAAGCAGTAAATGCTTTAAATCTCAAAGATAGCTCATTACTCAAACTTAACTGTGACTGAGCTGCTGTTCTAAAAGCTCTTGGATTTGCAGGAAATACAAAAATGTTTTCTGTAGGATTGGAAGAAGGAACTTTTGACTATACTTTTGATATGAGAAACTGTAGTATGCGGGGAAACAAAAGAAATTATGTATGGACCAATACAGCCGTTACAGAAAAAACTGCTATCGCAAAAGCAAAAGAATTTATGAAAAGCTCTTTTTTCAAAGGAAAAGTATTTGATAAATATGGAGAACCTATCGTGATGTACAAAAATTCAAACGGTGGAGTGATGCCATATAGAATGGAAAAATCAGATTCTAAAATGATGTCAGATATAGAAATTGATCCAAATGATACAGGTGTTTTGGAACCAGAATTCATCTTATTTAGTATTTTGTTCCCTTATGTTATCAACGGAAAACCTGTTTACAACGCTTATGGAAACAAAGCTGGAATCACAGTTGAAGTGACGGCTGAATGAGTGACTAGTGTAAACGCACAATTACTTCCATTTAAATGAGCAGTAAGATCTTCAGAAAAACTAACTAACGAAGATATTGTTTCTTTTGTAAAAAGAGGTGGAAACAATCCATATCGAGGAAATCAAGCAGAAATCGAACTTCAAAAACCAGAAAGAATAAGCGTATTGTTCAATGTTTGGAGAAACAATATCAATGAAGTATATCTTTCTTCTGGAATTAGATTTGGAAGCAAGGTAAAATTAGATCAATTCAATCCAAATAACTATGAAATGATAATTTCTGACTACAAAATTGGAAATGGTGCTTATGGGTATTAGTCAGTCATTGCGACCCTGAGTAAAACGAATGGGGTGGCAATCCAATTATTCAAAAAATCCTTCAGAAATGGGGGATTTTTTTGTTGATGAAAATTTGCCGAAAAAAACATTTCTGATTCTGTAGATTTTGTACTTTGAGAATATACTAAAGAGGAAGAAAATATATTAGAAGAAATAAAAAGACTTTTAAGTGTTGCTATAAATAAATCAAAAAATCCAGCTTTATTTTGAACTACAATAATACAAGTAGATTACAAGGATATTAACAATAGAAGAAGTGATTATGCATGAATAAAAAAAGCTTTTGATATTTTCTTAACCAATCCAGATAAAAAAGTAATTTTGTTTGATACTATTGTAAATAAAATATCTGATTACAAAAAATACAGAGAACTTGCTAGTGTTTTTGAAAGAAACAAAGATACTCTTGCATTAATGAATCAAAATAAAAATTTTAGATTTGTTGGACTTACTACTTGTGATTTCTTGAATGCGATTAAAATGAGTGATTTGTTTCAAGAAGAAAAAGAAGAAACCAAAAAAATCAAAAAAGAAATACATGAGAATCTTAATCAAGAAAATGATAAGCGAATGGAAAATATGCAAGCGATGATAATTGATCGAGGATTTGATATTGATAAAACATTTTCTCAAACGTCTTTTGATCAAAAAAGATGAGAACTAGCAAAAGCTTTATTGAAATATGATGAAAATTTAGCAACAGATGAACAAGATATGGTTGAAAAAAATACAGAATTATCTTTTCAAAAAATAATTGAATCAGAAATAGGTCATTTTTTACACAACAGAAGTAATTGGGCAAATCCAAATGCTACCGAATATAAAGAACAATTGAAATGTATGTTTTTTGGTTATAAATGAGATAAACCAGGTAACTTAATAAGTTTTGAAAATCATTTGATAAATTTATTAGAGTTTCAACATCCAAGTTTCAAAAATTCCAAATATACAAGAGAACATAAGCTTCAATGGATCATAGATATTTTTGGTTATATAAGTGCAAAAACATTGCCTGAATGAACAAGGTTTGAATGAGTTTTTGTTGATCGAGATTGAACATTGTATGACAATAAATCCCAAAAATTTAATCAGAATATAATAGATATGATAAAAAAATATGAACAAGAATGAAAAAAGATAATAATACGAACCTGATGAAATATAGAAATGAAACAAAAACTTTTGGAAGAAATCTGACTAGATTATAAAGTAGAAAGCAAAACAGATTATAAATGAGCAACAGTAGAAATAACTATAGACAACGACAATCCCGAATTTATGTTGCAAAATACAAAAATCAAAGCAGAAAAATATATAAAAGATTAAAATAACAAAAAGAACCGAAAGGTTCTTTTTCTCTTGCCTTCTTTTTTTTAAACGATACAATCAAAAAAACTTTACCCTCTTCATTGAAGAAATGTCTGTCTACTCTTTCTCTCAACTCCAAGTTTTCCAACAATGTCCACGCAAATATCAGTACAAATATGTAGATAAGATCAAAGAAAAAGAATTTGAAAGTTCTCCAGATTTAATCCTTGGGCAAAGTGTGCACAAGGTTTTGGAAAATCTTTACAACAATGTTAATGTTTTTAAAATCCCAAATCTAGAAGATGTTTTGGACGATTTTCATGCTACACGAAATCAAGAAATTGCCGATGCTACCAAAGAAAAGCCACTTCAAACTAAGTGACAACAAACTTTGGAAGACTATATTAGAAGAGGTGAACATTATGTAAAATCATATTATCAAAAATATGCCCCATTTTCAGGAGTTCAGGTTATTGCTACCGAAAGTATGATGAATTTCCAACTTGACACAAGTGGACAGCAACAATTTCGTGGTGTGATAGATAGGATAGATAAAGAAGGTGATACTTTTGTGATCAATGATTATAAAACCAACAAAAATCTTCCACCAGAACAAAAACTAGATTATATAGAACAACAAACTTTATATGGTTTGGGAATCCAACAGAAATATGGAAAATATCTCAAAAATATAAAAGCCAGATTACATTATTTACATTTTGATATTACTGACGAACGAGAAATTACTAACGATGTTTTGAATCCTATTGTAGAGAAGTATTCCAAGATTATTGAAATGGTAGAACACAAGAAATTTGCCTATAATATGGGGGACAAAAGAGCTTTTGAACCAATTCAAAACGAGTATTGTAAGTATTGCGAGTATATGTCGATTTGTTCCTTTCGGGCACACATGAAATACGATGATGAGCTCATCTGAGGCGAACTGTGAGAAAAAACGGTGAAACATCTCGTCGACGAATACGTCCAGTTCGCTAAACAGGAATCCGAAGCAAAAGCACAGAAAGAACTTCTCAAAGATATGCTGGTCCAATATCTCGAAAAAAAATGATTACTCAAACTTTTTGGAAATACGTATAAAATCTCTGCTAGCCAAGGAGAAAATATTTCCATAAAAGACAAAGATCTGCTTGTGAAAAAACTCCAAGAACTTGGAATACTCAGCGAAACCTTGGATATAGACAGATTTAAATTACAAAAATTGATAAAGGATGGGAAATTAGATATATCCAAACTTGATTGATCAGCAGAAAAAAATGCAAGTTGGACCCTCAGATGAAGTCAGATGTAGTTTTCTTTAAAAGAAAAACCCGGCTTATGCCGGGGCTTCGCTTAATAAAGCATTTTTAATTAATATTGAGAAATTTTCAATATCGGAATCTCTATATTTTCCTCTTAGTAAAAAGTCCTCAAGCTCTTGGTCATTATAACCTTTCCCAACTTCTTCACAAAATTCTTTTACTGTCCTAAACTTTCTTCCAAGAAAAAAGGTTGTTGGCATTTCAATTAACTCTTCTATATTTGAGTCAATAAAAATGTCTGCTTCTGATATTCCTTTTTCTTTACATATCCTCAGACTTTCATCCTGAATAAATTGGAAAGCTTTCCTTTTTCTTTCTATTTCTTTTTCGTGCGGTCGTAATATGAAGAAATAAAAAAGACAAAAAAGAGTGCTTACAGCTGCAATAAAAATAAAGGTTCCCATATGTTTTTATTTTTAGGTTTTTTTATAGTATAAGAAAAAAATAAAAAAAGTCAACAAAGGTTTTCTTAATGAAAAACTATATTTCACTTACTTGTAAATTTTTCTTCATCTTCAAGGTCTTCATCATTAATTTCTTCGTCACATGTTGGACAATGTTTTACAATAGGGTCTTCAAGCCTGATTGCTTGAACTATCATAGGTTCAAGATCTATTGTTTCGTCTCTAGCATTAATTACAAAAATTTCCTCATCAGAGGTTTCTTGTTCTTCTCTTTTGCGTTCTTCACTAATAACAAATCTGGATATATATTTTGGATTTTCAACTTTTCTTGTATAAGTAGCTCAACAACGATCACAAGTATCTTGGAGATTGCATTCAATATTTTCCAAACTTACATACAAAGAATCCTGATTCAAAGATCTCAAAACAACAGTTCATGATATTCATGTATTATCAAGATTAGGTAGTTCTTTTGTGATTTTTCATTTAAATTCAATAGAATCTGATTTTCCTCCTTCTTGCAATAAATCACCAACTTTGATTACAAAACTTTTATCTTTCATTTCTCTTCAAAAAATATAAAATAACACCACATATATAATTATAAACCATAAATTATCAACCATAAACTAAAAAATTCTATGCAAAAAAATCGAACTATCAAAACAAGTAAAATAAAAGAAACGCCATTGTTTGGCTTTTTTCTCCAGAAAATAGAAAAGGAAGTTTCATCAAAAACAATCGTTCTTGTGGGTCTTTCTGGAGGGGTAGATAGTATGGTGCTTAGTTTTTTTCTCTATCATTTTTTTCTCCAAAAAAAATATCCATTACAAAATTTAATTTTTGTTCATCTCAATCATAATATTAGAAAGGAAAGTCTAAGCGAAGCAAAAAACATTAAAAAACGATTTTCTGGTTGTACCTTAGAATATGTTATCAGAGAAAAATCTTGAAAACAGAAAGAACATGATTTAAGAAATCGAAGGTATCGTACGTTTTTTCATCTTATGAAAAAGTATAAATCAAAAATTATAGTATTAGGACATCATTTTGATGATCGCGTAGAAACTAGTTTGTTGAACATAAATCGTGGTTGTGGAATAGACGGTTTTATGGGAATAAAACCAAAAGAACATCATCATCTTCTATGATGAAAATTAGTTATCAGGCCGTTGCTCGATATCCGTAAAAATGATATTCTCAAAGAATCCAAACTTCAAAACATTCCCTATGTCCAAGATCAAACAAATTTTGATAGTGATGTTAGCAAAAGAAATTACATAAGAAATCAGATTCTTCCCAAATTATATGAAGATCCAAATTTTGAAAAAATGTTTCGTCAGCGATATCAAAAATATGATAGCAAGCCAATCCAGAATAGTATTTCCCCAATTACAAAAACGCCATTTCGATGAGCAAAATCAGCATATGTGTTGTCTATCCCAAGAATGGAAGTGACTTGAGATATTCTCAAAGATACGTTGAAAAAGTTGCATAGTAGTTGATGATTAACCAAAAAAACCATTGATGAATTTTTAAAATTTATTCAAATTTCCAAAAAATGACGAAAGCAAGTCAATAAAACTATCGTGATGATAGCTCATGAAAAAGTTTATTTTTTTGAAGCGAAACCTAGATTTCGAGAAAAAACCGTTGATAAAACCAAAAAAATAAATAAAGAATGATTTGTCGAAAGATATCCCCAAAAAAACGATAAGTACAAAGGAAAGACACGAAACAAATATTGTATTGCTCAAAAAATTCCTGTATTCTGGAGAAACTTTATTCCAGTAGTGGCTCAATGAACAAAAATAATTTCTTGGGATAAGAAACTACGAAAAACATCAACAGTTCTATAATTTACTTTATATACTATTATTTATGCAAGAATATATTCAGATAGCTTGGTTTCAAATAACCTCAACTCGAAACTATATTGTTTGATCACTTTCTCAAAAACGATGACGAGAAATTTGGGTTGTAGAATATGTTGTTGTTTTTTGAATTGCTTACCTTGTGGCAATATATTTGCTTCACAAAGTATATCGCTTTTTTGTAACATCTACGCTCAAACAAAAATCAAATTATTTCCTAGCTTGTGATACTATATTGTACGAATTTCAGTTAGCGTCCTCAGAAAAAAATGACGACATAGAATGGATAAAAGAAATAATAAAAAAAGGATCCTATGAAGAATCCTATGATATATTTTTGGAAAAATCGTTATTATTAGAATCAGAAAACTTTTCCAAACAGCTTAGAAAATCTTATCAATCTTATACCAATTCACGTAGAAGAAAAATGTTATGTTGAGTGTTTTTGGCACTAGTTACTCTATGAGTATATAAAATATTGTTAGAAAACTAAGCAGCTGGAATGATAGGTGGTCTTTCTTTTCTTCGTCAGTTTTCGTATTGTTCTTCTTTTTCTGAAATCTGATGATTATCCTGTTGTGAGTGTATTTTTTTTTCCGTTTTTTCTGATCATCCTCTAATTGTTGCCATTAATTCACGTATTCACAAACTAATCCAACTTTCTTTTTTTCAAGAAATTGTTTGTGCGATATCTTGGG
>CAZZEA010000035.1:0-6936 GCA_964652925.1 uncultured Candidatus Peribacteria bacterium
GATTCCGCATCGAAATAAATATTTTTATTGGTAATAACAAACATTCCTTGATCAATGAATGTTATTTTTTTTGGATCAATAGTATTTTCTTTAAATAACAATGTTCTAAAATAAGGGCCATTTTCAATTTCTTCTGCTGATGTAGGCAGTATTTCTCTTTCTTCCAATTTTTTTGGAGATTCAAAGAGTTCTACATCTTCAAATAACCAAACAATTTTTTCATCTTCTTCAAACTTCAGCGGCAATTTTCCAATAACGTTAAACGTAACTAATGGCATTTTCCCTTGGGCAAGATCTCTTATGATAATTGCTTTCATAAAATTCCCAAAAGATCAATTTTTATTGAGAATGTCTTGATTGAGTCAAAAATTTTCTTCAAAGAGAGAGAGGTTTTCTTCTTCTTTTTCTGTCAAAATTCCATCGTACAAAAACCTTTGCACAGCATCATCATAAATAGATATATAAATATTGTCTAAGGTATCTTTGTTGATAAATCATTCTTTTGCCAAGATATCAATAGTGTTTTTTAGTCAAGAAAAATCCGTATCTCCTTTTAGAGAAAATTGAAGAAGCTCTTTAATCTTGGCGCTATTGTTTATATGTTTAATTTCACAAGCTTTATGTTTCTTTCTAAAGAGTCATGCACTTTTTTTGCAAAACTTACATTGTCCCATAATAATTCAATAAAAAAATAAAAATAAGATAATTACAATATAATTATTACTAAAAAATTTTTTTTGTCAAATATGTGGCAATTATCTTAGTAAGAAGTAATTTGTGTTGACTTTATACTGGAGAAAACAACATTTTTTGTTGCTAAATCATTTATATTGTAATTTGGAACTAATGTTGAAAATGTCTCAATATCCTTTTCATACCTTAAAAGAAAGTGGATGAGAAGAAAGTGAATCGAGTAATTTGCTAGTGCAAGCATGATATATTCGCCAAGAAGTGGCTTGAGCATATAATTATCTACCCTTGGGTTTGAAAGTCTTAGAAAATATTAAAAGAATAGTAAGAAAACACCTTGAGGCAATGGGATCTTTTGAAATACAAATGACCGCATTATGAGCAAGAGAACATTGGGAAACTACAGGGAGAGATTCTATGGATATCTTATTTAAAGTACATTTTTCTGATGGGAAACATAATTTTCTCAATCCGACTCACGAAGAACTAGTAACACCGCTTTTAAAAGAATTTATCAAATCATACAAAGATTTACCTGTTTCTGTATTTCAAATACAGACCAAATTTCGTAATGAAAAAAGAGCAAAATCAGGAATATTGAGAGGAAGAGAATTTCTTATGAAAGATATGTATTCGTTCCATAAAAGTCTTGATGACTTAGATGTATATTACGAAAAAGCCATAGCTGCTTATCGTGCTATTTTCAAAGAATTAGGGTTGGGAAATGATACCTATCTTACATATTCATCAGGAGGAACATTTTCGAAATATTCTCACGAATTTCAAACATTAACCCCATTGGGTGAAGATGTTGTATATGTAGATAAAGAAAGATGAATTGCATTAAACAAAGAAATTGTTAATGATCCTGATGTAAAAGAAGAATTTAAGGATTATAATTTTGTTGAGGAAAAATGAAGTGAGGTAGGAAATATTTTTAAATTAGGAACTAAATTTACTGACTCATTTAATGTTTGTTTTACAGACGATCAAGGAAAGTCTAATATTGTTTATATGGGTTGTTATGGAATTGGTGTAAGTAGAACAATGGGAATTGTTGCCGAAAAAATGAAAGACGAAAAGTGATTGGTACGACCAGAAAACATTGCTCCTTATGATGTTTATGTAGTAGCAATTGGAGATGAAAATATAGACAAAGAAGCATTAACTATTATAGAACAATTAGAAAAAATGGGAAAGACGGTGATTTATGATGATAGACCAATTGGACCAGGTATGAAACTGAAAGACTCAGAATTATTGGGTATTCCAGCAAGAATTGTTATTTCAGAAAAAAGTTTGGCAAGTGGTTGATATGAGTACCAAAAAAGAATTTCAGGAGAAAAGAAAATAATCACAAAGCAAGATCTTTCATCTCTTTTCTGATAAAAATCTTTACAAAAAAATAACAGCGATAAGCTGTTATTTTTTGTAAAATAGGAGTGAATACTATTAAGCATAGTATAGTCATGCTTCCAGTTCTTTTTTTCAATCATAATCAAATAGATAAGCAGAATTGTTTCATTGGAGCAGGAATTTCTCAAAAAAACAGTACATTATAATAAAACTCTATGATCAAACAGTATATAACGAAAGTAACATTGAATATCTTACAGTTTTGATAAAAGAAATTAGCAGAATAAGAGAGTTAAACTATCTTGAATTATCATAGAAAGAACTTATATACAATACAAGATTTATCCATATTGAGATATCTTATGGCAAAAATTATAGCTATTGGAGGTTGAGAAGTTCGTGAAAAGAGCACGCTTTGAATTGACAAAGAAATAATCAAATTTTCTAGTAAGAAAAATCCAAAACTTCTTTTTATACCAACCGCAAGTTCAGATTCAGAAACTTATTTTCAATAAATTAAGAAATATTTTTGAGATTTGGGTTGTAAAGTAGATGTGTTGTATCTTATTAAAGATAATCTAACAAAAAAGATAGTTGAAGAGAAACTACTTAGCTCAGATATAATTTATGTAGGAGGTTGAAATACTCTGAAGATGATGACTTTGTGGAGAAAATTATGAGTAGATAAAACCTTAGGAAAGGCATTAAAGAAAGATATCATACTTTGTTGATTGAGTGCTGGGTCTATTTGCTGGTTTAGTTATGGAAACTCAGACTCAAGGAAATTTACAAATAATAGTAATAAACTTATTAAAGTAACAGGACTAGGCTTCATAAAGGCACTTCATTGTCCCCATTATAATTCTGAAATTCATAGACAAGAGGATTTAAAAAGAATGATGAGAAAGAGTTCTTTAGTATCTATTGCTATTGAAGATAATTGTGCAATACAAATTAAGGACAAAAGTTATAGAATAATAACGAGTGAAAAGTGAGCAAAAGCATATAAAATATATTGGAAGAATAATAAGTATTTCAAGGAAACAATAGAACAAAAAAATGAATTTTCATCTATTGGGAATTTATTGAAAAAATAATTTCAATATTACTATTTAATATATCATTAGAGCAAGATTTATCTTGATTAGATATTCTTGTTCACGAGTGTTGAATTTTTTCTCATGATATAGTCGATCATGAGATTTCTTTTCCGGATATGATAGAAAGAATTAGAAAATACAAGCCAAAAAAAACAGTTATTACTCATATAGAACATATAGAGTTAGAAAAATGGTGATTAGATTATTTAGAAAAGATGAAACAGGAATATTCTGATGTTAATTTTGATTTTGCTTATGATTGATTAGAAATACTTTTATAAAAAAAATCACGCTATAAGAATATGTTGAATTTTTTTCTTTATAGACTACTATACTTATTGTGCTATTTTAGTTTTTATATTATTGCTCATGTCAATTTCTTCTCCAAAACTCAAAGCAGGTGATGAAATTAGAATAATAGCTCCTGCAAGGAGTATGTCTATTATCTCTCAACAGACTATTGAATATGCAGAGAAATTTTTCAACAGTAGAGGTATCAAAGTATCTTATGGAAAGCATGTTATGGAAAAAGACGTGTTTACTTCTTCTTCTATAAAATCAAGAATAGAGGATTTGCATAATGCTTTTTTTGATCAACAGATAAAAGGTATACTAACAATAGTAGGTGGATTCAATTGTAATCAGCTTTTGTCATATATCGATTATGATCTAATAAAAAAAAATCCCAAAGTTTTTTGCGGATATTCAGATATTACTTCATTGTCAAATGCCATTACGGCAAAGACAGGTTTAATAACTTATTATGGACCTCATTTTTCAACCTTTTGAATGCAAGAAGGAAATGAATATACCCAAGAATATTTCCAAAAAGCACTATTCCCAAAAGCAGTATCCCAAAAAGAATATATTACTATTTTACCATCTCCTCAACGAAGTGATGATCAACGATATATTCCAAGTGTAAAAAGAGAATTTTATTCTAATCCAGGATATGTGGTAATAAATGAAGGATTCGCAGAATGAACGATATATGGTGGTCATTTATCCACTTTCCAATTATTATTTGGCACAGAATATATGCCAAATTTAGAAAATTCTATATTATTATTGGAAGAAAGTGAAGAATTTGGACAATATACAGATGTGGAGTTTGATAGAATTTTACAGTCTCTTATCCACCAACCTGGATTCAAGGGAGTAAAGGGTATATTAATTGGAAGATTCCAAAAAGTAGCAAATATGAATTTGGAAAAACTTACTACTATTATCAAAAGCAAAAAAGAATTGGATCATATTACCGTAGTAGCAGATATTAATTTTTGACATGCAACTCCTATAGCAACTTTCCCAATTGGATGAAATTTGAAATTGAAAGCAGAAGAAAATAATGTTAATATTCAGATTATGGAATGTTAATTTACTAAAAAAATCCTAACAAAAAAAACTCCATGCTGCAATATTGCGATATGGGATTTTTTATTTCAGAATTTTAGTCTCATCATTTGGAGATAAAGAAAAATATTCTGACCCCTGAGGGTTAAAATATGAAAAAATAATAGAGGAGGTATATAGATTCTGAGAGTTTGGAAAAGTGATAGAGGATAGGTTAGTTGTTAAAATAGGTTAGAATCTGATTGTAATTTGGCAGTATATAGGAGATGGTGTGTAAACTTAGTTGCTGCAACTTTAACAAAACAATATATAAATCATATTGATTTATATTGTAAAATATATATAGCACGAAAAATATTTATTTAATAAATTTTCACTATGAATGAGATTTTTAAAGAAACAGATGGATTAAATTTAGAAAATAACAAGGATTCTAATAACTATGAGGATTCTAATAACTCTGATCAGATATTAGAGCTGTTTTTAGAGAATAATATAGATTTTGGTAAGTTTTGAAAAATACTGGTTTCTAGATATTCATCAGATTTATCTTCTTTATCAGTAGAACAGCAGCTAAAATTACTAAAAGATAGGTCATTATATATATTGCCAGAGTCTGATCTATTTAATAAATTAAAAGAATCCAAGGAAACTAATAAACCATTAAAAGTAAAATTTTGAATAGATCCAACATGATCACAAGTACATCTATGACATGCCGTTCCAATGGTCCTTTTAAATAAATTACAAAGGATGTGACACGATATTGTATTTGTTATATGAGATTTCACTGCAAAAATATGAGATCCCACTTGAAGAAGTTCTTCTAGGCCTTCACTTACAGACGAACAGATAAAAGATAACTTGTCAACTTACAAAAGCCAAGTATCTCCTTTTTTTGATATGTCTAAAGCTACTATGTTAAATAATTGAGAATGGCTTAGAAAGGTAAATTTAAATGATCTTATAGGATTGTTGTCACAAGTCTCTGTATCTTGAGTATTACAAAGAGATGATTTTAGAAAAAGATTAGATGAATGAAGCTGACTTTCTATGGCTGAAATATTATATCCAATAGTAATGGGTATGGATTCTGTAAAGTTAAAAGAATTAATTTGATGTGACATAGAATTATGAGGGAAAGATCAATTCTTAAATATGCAAATGTGTAGGAAGTTGATGGATATAAAATGACAATGACAAGAAGTTATTATATCTACTGATATACTTCAATGAATTTCATGAGATTGAAAAAAAATGTCTAAAAGTTTGAATAACTATATAGCTCTCAACGATAAGGCAGAAGACATATTTGGAAAAATTATGTCAATACCAGATAATTTATTAGAAGTTTATTACAAATCTTTGACTGAAATATCAAACCTAGAGCGAGACAATATTAATGATGCTATATCAAAATGAAAATTAAATCCAATGAATCTGAAAAGAGCATTAGCAAAGATACTAATAGAAATGATATATAATCAAAATGAGGCAAAAAAAGCAGAAGATATCTTTAATAATAAATTCTCTACAAGGGACTATTGGTCTTTGGATACTGTTTCAGAAGTTATTGGTGATGACATTACTGTCCTAGATTACATATTTTCTAAACTAGGTATTAGTAAATCAGAAATAAGGAGAACTATATCTGGTAATTGAGTATCTCTTATATTTAAAGACAATAAAACTATAAAGATTAGTGATGGCAATCTTAAATTGGTAGAGTTTTTTGATGAAGAGAATCGTGAGATCATGATAAAAATAGGGAAAAAGAATGTATTTAAAATATCTAAAGAGTAGTTTCTATATTTAATTTATTTTTGTCATATGGTATCTTTCAATAAAGAATATTATAAAAATATTATGGACATAAATTGATACGATCCATTTGAGTTCTGATATTTTAATTTTGATATCTGATGACTGTCTTCAGAAGAATTGCAGATTAGGTTCTTGTGTCATCATAACGCAGATAAGTTCATCGAGGATAAAAAAATATGAAAAAAATCAATAGTTACAACTGGTTTTTGAATGTCTTGAGCTCCTCATATATGAACCATATCTCAGCTTATGAGAATTCTAAAGATAAATGACAACTGAGTTGATACACAGATAGTTCTATGAGATTTAGATGCTTACTGTGGTAAAAATGTCGAGTTGAATAAGGTACTAGAATATAAAGAGAAATATATAAATTTTATAAGCAAATTATGATATAAGAATAGTCCATGAAGCATAATTAGATGACAATTTAATGAATTATGAGTTTTACGCACGAGTTATCTAGCTGGATTATATATGAATGATGATATGTTTGATAATGCTGAAGAGGACTTACATGATTTATATGTATGAAAAAATAAAGTTGATAGTTCTATGACATATAGGAGAAGGACATCTTTATCTCTAATGATTTGAGATTTCCTTGATTTGT
>CAZZEA010000036.1:0-6914 GCA_964652925.1 uncultured Candidatus Peribacteria bacterium
AAAATAAAAATAATACAATCATTTATTGTGTCACATCCAAATGTGAATTCAATTTCAGATTCTGACGAATTGCATAAATTATATACAGACTTGATAGATTGTTTGGTAGATCATAATCATATGTATTATATAGAAAGTAATCCTATTATATCTGATAAAGAATATGATGATCTTTTCGCATACCTCAAAAAAATAGAAGAGCTCCACCCAGAACTCATCTCGTCAAATAGTCCTACACAGTGATTGATAGGGCAGGTGAGTGACGGGTTTGTGCAGGCAAAACATACGATAAAATTAGCTTCATTAGAAAATACGTACAATGCAGAAGATCTTACCGACCGAGATGAAAGAATAAAAAAAATAGGAGAAAAAGAACAAGAGTGAATAAGTACTAATATAAAATATATCATAGAGCCAAAATTTGATGGACTTAGTGTAGAGTTGATTTACAAAGATGGAAAGTTTACTCAAGCAATAACTCGTGGAGATGGGCGAGTGGGTGAAGATATCACAACCAATGTCAAAACGATCAAAAATATTCCTCAAAAACTCAAAAGCCCTGTTGATATAGCAGTTAGATGAGAAATTATGATGCCGAAATCAGTTTGGAAAGACCTCAATAAAGAAAGAGAAGAAGAAGGGGAAATTCCTTTTGCAAATACCAGAAATGCTGCTTCATGAAGTATAAAATTATTGGATTCCAAAGAGGTAGCAAAAAGAGGATTAGTGTGTTATGTGTATGATATTTTAAGTCATTTCTGATCAGTCATTACGAATGAATATGAAGCAATTCATCTCGAATCACTTGGACTCCCTATCTACCCTCGAAAAAAAGAAACTAATTCTATACAAGAAGTGATAGAGACTTGCTTAGATAATAAAATTAAACAACAATTAGAATCTGAAGATATTGATTTTGATGGGTTAGTTATCAAAGTAAAAGATCAATCACAACGTGATATATTGGGCTCAACAGATCATCATCCACGCTGGGCTGTTGCGTATAAGTTTCCTGCGCAATTAGCTTCTACCCAGATAATTTCCGTGGATTTTCAAGTAGGAAGAACGTGAATTATTACTCCTGTAGGAAATCTAGAACCAGTAGAACTTAGTGGAGTAACAATCAAAAGAGTGAGTCTCCATAATTTTGATTTTATCAAAGAAAAAGACCTTCATATCTGAGATTATGTACGAATTCAAAGAAGTGGAGAAGTGATTCCCTATATTGTAAGTGTAATAAACGAACGCAGACCAAATGATGCCAAGGAAATAGAGATGCCAGGTAAATGCCCATCCTGCGGATGAAAGGTGAAAAACGAAGATATTCATTATTATTGTACAAATCCAAAATGCTTGGCAAAACTCAAAGAACAAATTCTCCATTTCGTGAGTAAAAATTGTATAGATATTCAGGGTATTTGAGAGAGTATCGTAGATATTCTGGTGGAGCAAAATATTGTCCAGAGTATTGCAGATATTTATAAAATTCCAGAACATTCTACCCAAATTTTGCTCCGTAAATTTCCAGGGATCGGAGATAAAAAAGTCGCAGAAATAGTACATGAAATAGAGGAGTCTAAACAACAACCATTACGAAGATTAATAAATGGATTGGGAATACCTCATGTAGGAAAAAAAATAGCACAAGATATCGTCCAAGCTATGATTTCTCAACAGCCAGTTTGTTTGGAAGATATTTTACATATTCTTACGGATCGTGAATTTTTGATTACTGTTTATGGTATTGGAGATAAAACATTGGATGCTTTAGTAGACTATTTCTCCGATATAGAAAATCAGGAAATGTTGATGCATCTCAGAGATATTGGTATGAAATTTAGAGTAGACGCAAATGGTTATGATCTTTTCAAGGAAAAGAAAGAAACTTTTTCTATTACAGGTACATTTCCTGTGTCTAGAGAATTAATAGTTTCTATCTTGGAAAAAGAATGATATGTTTTTCATAATTCACCAACAAAATCGACAGAGCTGATGTTGATATGAGAGAAAGCTTGATCAAAAAAAGAAAAAGCCCAAGAACTTTGACTTAAAATATATGAAGGGTGGGAAACCTTAACAAAACAATTTCCCGTTCTCGCTACGCTCAAAACCAATGAAACTCCCACCCACCCAAAAATCACTCAAACCAGTTTGTTTGGATAATAAACTATATCAAAATCACAAACGATTCTTACGTGTTGATATAGCTGAAAAGCCTAACGTTGACTAAGCAAAGAATGGCCAAACAAAAATGGCGGACTTGTTTGGCCCAGACTTTTTTTGTAACTTTTTTGGGGCAATGCCAAAAAAGTTAATATAAAAAAATCCCCGAAGGGAAAAATAATATTAGATGACGTATAAATTATCCTTTCAAAAATTCCCAAAGAAGGTTTTCAACTTCATTATATTTTTCTTCCAATAATTTCTTTTCTTCAGGTTTGAAAGTGCTCAATACCCAATCAGCGACAAATTTATTATCAAGAGGTCTATCAACACCAATTCTAATTCTTGAAAAATCAGGAGTGCTAAGTCTTGCAATAAGACTTTTGAGTCCGTTATGACCAGCAGGACTACCACCAAATTTAAATCCAATTCTTCCTGTCACAAAATCAATTTCATCATGTAAAACCAGAATATTTTTACTCTCTATTTTATAAAAATTTGCTAGGGGAGTGACTGCATCTCAGCTACGATTCATATAGGTTTGTGGTTTACAAAAAATCACTCTGTTATCATCAATATCGGCTACTAAAATTTCTGCATTATATTTTTTATCAAACGAAAAACTTCCGAGATTATGTGCTTTTACAAATCTATCAAGCATTATAAATCAGATATTATGTCTTGTTTTTTCGTATTCTTTTCATGGATTACCCAATCCCACGATTAATTTCATGAAAATAGTATTTAACTATAAACTAATCTCTAATTTCTTGCATTTCCCAAAATTCCAATATATCTCAAACTTCAATTCTTTTTGCGGTAAGCACTTTGATTCCACATTCTTCTCATTCTCCCATTTCTTTTACTTGATCTTTATTTTTATGAAGAGAAACAATTTCTCCATTTCCTAATATTTCATCACCTCTCAAAATTCTGAACTTTAATTTATTTTTAGCTTTTCCTTCAAGTATTTTTCCTCAGATCGTCATATCTCTATTCTTGCTATAGAAAATTCCAAGAACTTCAAGTTTACCAACTACAACTTCTTGTTTTTCGTATTCGATCATACCTTGCAAAAGTTTGTCCAAATAATCAGTCAGTTCATAAATAATATCAAAACTCTTCATTTCTATTTTGAGGTTTTCAGCTTTTTTCTTGAGAATAGCATTCAAAGAAATATTAAATCCAAGTAATAATGCACCAGAAGCTTGCGCTAATGAAATATCAGAATCATTGAAATGTCACACATCGGTATGGACGATTTTGATGGTTACATTTTTTGGTAATTGGATACCAGCAACAGCTTGTTTCAATGCTTCAATACTACTACTTCCATCAGATTTCAAAATAAGTCTAAGTTCTGCAGCTTCTTTTCCACCAGACTTCAATCCAGTCAAAAATTGTTGGATAGCAGACTCTGGACTAGATTTCTTTTCATGTTCTACAACCGCAGAAACTCTTTGTTGGGCTTCTTTTTCACTAGAAACTACTTCGATAATGCGTCCTGGTTCTGGCAGATGAGTAATACCTAATATTTGTACAGGTTCTCCACCAATAACTTTTTGAATATTTTTACCTTTCCAATCCTGCATTCTTCTTACTTTACCATAGGTATCATAAGCTACCACAATATCTCAAACTTTAAGTGTTCCTGTCATCACGATAATAGTAGAAACAACTCCTTGTTTTGGGTCTTTGTGTGCATCCAAAACAACTCCGGCAGCAGCTCTATCTGGATTAAATTTGAGATCAAGCATTTCAGTTTGCAACAAAATATTTTCCAAAAGTTCAGGAATTCCTTGTCCTGTTTTTGATGAAATACCAATTACTGGTACATCTCCACCTCGATCTTCTGGAATTACCTCATATTTTGCCAAATCTTGTTTGATTTGGTCTACATTTTTACCTGGTTTATCTATTTTAGTGATAGCAACGATAATCGGTACACCAGCGGCTTTTGCATGTCCAATAGATTCAATAGTTTGCGGCATCACGCTATCATCAGCAGCTACTACGATAACCGCTATATTAGTAAGTTTTGCTCATCTTGCTCTCAGACTAGTAAATAATTCATGTCCTGGAGTATCAATAAAACAAATCTGTTTTCCATCATGTTCTACTACTGATGCTCATATAGATTGAGTAATTCATCAAGCTTCTCATTCAGCAACTACTGTTTTTCTCAAATAATCAAGTAATGATGTTTTTCCATGATCTACGTGTCCCATCACAGTTACGATAGGAGGGCGAGATTCTTTGTGCTGAGCATCTTTATCCAATGCTAATATTGATTGCAAATCTCCACTCAAGAAAGATTCCAAATTTAATTGAACTTCTTTTTTCTTTACGATTACTCACAAATCTTCGGCAATCAATGTAGCTGTATCAAAATCAAGTGATGCTGTCACAGAAGTCATAATTTTATTTTGCATCAATTTTTTCATAACTTCTGGTAATGGAATACCCATTTTTTCAGAAAATTCTTTTACGGTAATTTTATCTTCGATGATAATTTCTTGTTTTTTCACAAGGTTTGCAGAAGTGGTAGCAGTTTTTTCTACTCTTTTTGCCGGAGTAGGAGCTGACGGTTTTTGCGGTTGTTGATATGGTCCTTTCTTTTGTCATTGATAATTCTGATTTGGCTTTTGGCCTTGATAATTTTGGTTAGGTCTTTGGCCCTGATAAGGTTGTCATGGTCTTTGTCCTTGCTGAGCTTGTCCTGGTTTTTTTGGTACTTCATATCTTTTTACTCATTCAAAAAATGCTAAGTCTGGTTCTTTGCGAACAGTAGGTTTTTCTTCAACTTTCGGTTGTTCAACAACAACAGGTTTTTTTTCTCTACGAGGAGCATTTGGATCAATTTTTCCAGAAAATACTCAAGAAATAAAATCATCTCTTTTTTTAAGTATTTTAGGTTCTTCTTTGATTACTTCTTTTTGCTTTTTGGGAGCAGTCATAATTATTGTTTCATCTTCATATTCTTCTTTTTTCTGTACAGCCTTTTGAGCAAATCAAAGTCACGACAAAAATCCTCCTCATCCGAGTTCATCAAGTTTCAATACTTTTGCAGCTTCGATATCAGAATCTTTGGTTTTTTTGGATTTTGAAGCAACCGCTTTTGTTTTTTTTACTTCTTCAGAAGTACTCTTTTTTGGCATACAGAAAAAAATATACAAAATAAATCCCGCTTATAGTACAAATATTTAACCTTATTTCAAGCAGTAATTCGTATTTATTGAAATTTTGACAAACAAAAAATTCTGATTATACTCTATTTGTTTGTATTTTTTTTATGGTATGAAAACACTTCACAAACTCATTGCAGATCATGCAAAAATACTAAAAGACTATCATTATGCGTATATTAGTAGTACAGCATTGTTTTTATTATTGCCAGGATATAAAGGCACTCCAAGTGATTTTGATATCGCTCTCAATTGGAATGGAAAATCAAAAAAAGAATTTATTCAATTATATAAATATCTCAAAAATCAACCATGAATTACCAAAATCTGTCTAAAAACAATAGAGAATCAATCAATAGCAAACCAAATCATAGAAAAAAATCAGACTGTTGCTCTATCTTCTCCGATATTAAATAAACTAATTACTCAAGGAAATGTCAGAATTACCTATATCTACAACACAATGCCAGTGGAACTATTTCCAGAACAAAAGGGGAATGGGGTAACAAATATAGATCTTTGTGATCCTTATATTCACACTATAAAAATACATAAAACCAATGTAGCAGTGTTAAATATGTTGGATGTTGCCAAAAGATACGTGATAAATTTTATTGATGAAGTTTCTCGTAAATCATTGACTCATATAACTGATCCTGACTATAAACACAAAGATGCTCTCAGACTCAATACTATTATTCAGATTCTTTATATCCACAAGAAAGATGCAACACCTAAAGGTATTCTTTTCTTTATAAAAAATTACATCAAAGAACTCAAAACTCATGTTACACCGCACAAAAGATCTGGTTTTATCAAGAGAATGTTAGAAAATTATCCCAATGTGTACAAGAAACTCAAAACTATTGCAAAAATGTATGAGGAATACGATATTTATCAATATAACGGCAAAAAAGAAGTAGCTTTTTCCAAATTTCATCACGAATTAAAAGCAGAAATTACCAAAATATATCAAGTGATTGACCTTTATCAAAACCATATGCACCAGAATTTATACATCAAAAAAAGAAATTTTCTCAAAACAATTACAGATAAAGAATGTGGAAAAATAAAAACATATCTTCAAAAAATAAATCTGACAAATAAAGTCAATTGATTTGCTTATTTCTACGAAGTTTATTCTATTATCAATATGCTCAAATCTTATAAATAAAAAAGATTGACATAAGATTTGAAATATTTATAATAAAGACAATAAATAAAATCTAATAATAATTATTATGGCAAAAAAATTTTATGGGCTTTCTGTTGTGTCGAAAGCTGCTCTCAAACGGAGAGAAAAAAAAGACATAAAACCAATGAAAGTTACACTTCCATTTCCTTTAGATGGCTTTTGCTGTCAAGGTGATATCGATAAGTGTCAAGTTCATTGTGGTGCTTGTATAGAAGCAGGAGGATTCGAGAATCTTCCTAAACTAGCCACCTATACAGTGTAGTAGTTAATCGAAAAAACCCTAAAAATCGTCCGGTAATCCCTGACGATTTTTTTGTAGCAAAAAGCCCCGGAAAAAATCCGGGGCTGTTCTAAAGGCAAAAGTTGGAAGC
>CAZZEA010000037.1:0-6848 GCA_964652925.1 uncultured Candidatus Peribacteria bacterium
CTGATCTTCCCCTAACTGTTAACGTAGTAGCTAAAGAGCAAGAGCTTATTGAAGAAATATTGAATAATGGTTATCTGAACAAAACTGACGATGCTGGACTTGATACGGTAATTGAGAGAATCGCCCCACTTATGAAGTATCGTGAGGAAGGAATAAAGCCCGATCAAGATTCGCTTGACCTGCGAGATATAACATCTGAAAAGAACTTCATTAAGTTTGGACCAGCCCATGAGCGAATTACTATTCAGAAGTACCGAGAAAAAGTTGAAGCTCTTGTTAAAAAACTTGAGGAAGAAAATATAGTTTTACAGAAGATAAAAAACGGTATAAATATAACAGAGGGAGAAGTAGAAGAACTTGCAGATACATTAGCCGAATACGATCCATATCCAACTGAAGAAAATCTCCAAAAGGCATATGATGCGAGAAAAGTACGATTCCTCGATCTTATCAGATATATCATGGGCCTAGGTGGGCTTGTCACGTTCTCAGAAAAAGTATCAGAGGCATTTGCAGAATTTATCGCAGAACATAACACCTTCTCTGCAAAACAGATTCAATTCCTTCAAACACTTCAAACATTTATAGTTGAGAATGGAGAGCTTACCAAGAAAGATTTGGTTGGCGAGCCGTTTACTAAGATACATGAAAGAGGGTTTTTAGGACTTTTCAATACTCAAATGCAGTCTGAGATTTTAGAATTTACCAACCAAATACTTCACTATGCTTAATTCAACTTTAAAGTCATCGATTGATAGGTTGTGGGATAAATTTTGGAGCGGTGGGATATCTAATCCACTTACCGCAATTGAGCAGATATCTTACCTACTTTTTATGAAAAGACTTGATGAGATGGATCTAAAGAAAAAACAAGATGCAGATTTTACTGGAGAAGCTTACAAGTCTATCTTTGGAAAAGATAAAGAGAATTTAAGATGGAGCCATTTTAAACAAATGGAAGGAGGGGAAATGCTTACTCATGTACAGACAAAGGTCTTCCCATTTCTAAAAACACTAGGAGCCGAGGAAAGCTCATTTGCCAAGCATATGACAAATGCCGTTTTTATTATCTCCAAACCCTCCCTCCTCGTTGAGGCAATTAACATCATTGACGAAATCTTTGAAGAGATTTCAAAACAACAAGCAGATGGGCAGGGTTTTCAAGACACTCAAGGAGATCTATATGAGCATTTACTCTCAGAGATAACAAGTGCAGGTAAACTTGGGCAATTCCGCACACCTCGCCACATTATCCAACTTATCTGTGAATTGGTTAATCCAAAACTCGGAGATACTATCTGTGATCCAGCGTGTGGCACTGGTGGATTTCTTCTTGGTGCATATCAACACATACTTACGCAACATACGAGTAAAGCTCATCAACAAACCGATGAAAATGGCTTAACTCGAGGACTTGTTGGTGACAAACTTACCGATGAACGCCAATGGGCTCATTTGAAAGAAAAAACATTCTATGGATACGATATGGACGATAGTATGGTTCGCATTGGCCTAATGAACCTGATGATGCATGGGATTACTAATCCAAATATCGAACAAAAAGATACTCTTTCAAAAAAATATGACGAAGATAATCACTTTGATGTGATTATGGCCAACCCCCCATTTAAGGGGAGCATAGATAAGGGAGATATAAACGAATCATTATCGCTTCCCACTACAAAAACAGAACTGTTGTTTATTAACAGAATAATTAAATCTCTTAAAATCGGAGGAAGAGCGGGCGTCATTGTTCCTGATGGAGTGCTTTTTGGATCAAGCAACGCTCATAAGCTTGCACGAAAAATGCTTCTTAATGAATCTGAACTACAAGGAGTGATCTCGATGCCTAGTGGAGTATTTAAACCATATGCAGGCGTAAGTACCGCCATTCTTATATTTATAAAGGTGGAGAAACTGAGAAGGTATGGTTCTATGATATGCAAGCTGACGGTTACAGTTTAGACGATAAACGAGAAAAAACAGAAGAAAATGATATACCGGACATTGTCACTAAATGGAAGAATAGAAAAGAACAAAAGGAAAATAACCGAAAAAGTAAATTTTTTTATGTAGAAAAAAAAGAAATCGAAGGAAACGACTTTGATTTGAGTATAAATCGCTATAAAGTTACAGATTATAAAGAAATAGAATATGAAGATTCAAAGGTAATTCTGGAAAAGATTGAAATATTGGAAAAAGAAATTTTAGATGGAATCTCAATATTAAAAAGCAATTAAAATGAAAATTGTTAAATTAAAGGATGTTGCAAAAATTACAACAGGTAAAACTCCCAGCAAAGCAACTAATATTTACTACTTAGGTGGAACAATACCATTTGTAAAACCCCCCAATCTCATAGGTTCAGAAGAAATAGTTAAAACAGAGGAATATATAACTGTTGATGGTGCTAAACAAGCTAACATTATCCCAAAACATTCGATAATGGTTTCGTGTATTGGTTCTTTGGGTAAAGTTGGAATTGCAGGAACTGATTTAGCTACAAATCAACAGATTAATTCATTATCTTTTGATCCTAAACTTGTTAATTATAAATATGGATATTATTTTTCTTTAACTTTATCTCGAAAACTAAAATATATTGCAAATAGTGCTGTTGTACCAATAGTGAATAAGACAGCTTTCTCTAATTTAGATTTTCTACTTGCTTCACTTGAGGAACAAAAAAATATAGTGAAAATTCTTGATGTGGCTAATGCTCTCCGTCAAAAGCGAAAACAGACTATCTTGTTATTAGATGAATATTTGAAGTCCATTTTTTTGGAAATGTTTGGAGATCCTTTGGAAAATGAAAAGATGTGGGACGTAAAAAAATTAAAAGATATCTCAATCAAAATATTAAGTGGATCTACTCCAAAAGGTGGGAATCAAACTTATGTAAAGGAGGGAGTTTTATTTTTACGAAGTCAAAACGTTTGGAGAAATAAACTAGATCTTGATAATGTCGCGTTTATAAGTGAAAAGATACATAATCAAATGAGAAAAAGTAGCCTGGAATACAAAGATATATTAATGACTAAAACTGGTAGGATAAACACAGAAAATAGCAGCTTAGGAAGAGCATCGATATATTTAGGTGAAAATAATCGTGCGAATATAAATGGACATGTGTATCTAATTAGGCTCAAAAAGGATATAGTGCACGAATTTGTGCTATATATTTTGACTACAAAAGAATATAGAGAATATATACGAAAAATATGTGTTGGTGGAATAGATAAGAGACAAATAAATAAAACTCATTTAGAAGAATTTCCCATAATTTCACCACCATGTAAGTTACAAAATAAATTTGTACAAATAATTCATAATACCGAATTATTAAAACAAAAAATGTTTGAGCAGTCGGTAGAATTTGATAATCAATTTTATGCATTGATGCAAAAATATTTTGGTTCTTAAAAAATATGATTGGGAAATTAGATATTCAAGTTGAGCAACTACCCAAAACCGGAGACAGGGATGACTATAAGGTAACTGTTAATGGTCCAGATCCTTTAACTCATTTTACCGTTCCAGTAACAATTTCAGGAACAATATCAGCAATTTGGAGTCAACCAAATGGAAAACAGACCGTTGAGGAATTAACAAGAACGATATTTGGAAACCAATTAGGCGCGATGGGAAATGCCACACCTCCTCAGGATGGATTTTGGTTTGATAGCTATAACTCTGCTAGAACCGTCGAAGCAACTCAAGATTTTATTTTAAATAAAGGCGCTCGAAGCTTTTATAAGAATAAATCTTATGATCTAATTTGGGGAAAATCACTCAATCAAGAATTTAGTGAACTGAAAGATAAACTGGATCAAGTGTTTCTTGAAAAATTTCAGCAATCATTTTTTAGAGAAACTGATCAAATGGCTGAATTAAGTCAAATATCTGAGGAGTTAGAAAAACCACCCAACGATAATGCAAATTATGTTTACAGAATTTGCATTCTTGCCGGTTTTATCGATCATTTAAATTTCCCAAAACTTGAAGGCGATAAACATAAATGTAATGTCTGCAATTACACTTGTCGCTCTTACGAAAGAACGCTAAATGCATTTACCCAGTGGCTTACAGATCATTATGGGGAAAGTGAATCAATACGTTTCACAACCACCTTTAGAATGGTAAGAAAATTAAGAAATCAATATCCGATTCATGATACATATAACGTGATTGAGAATGAGATGAAAATAAAAAAAGGTGTTGAGGAAGCCAATAAGTATTTCGAAATTTCAGAACCAAAAGCATATTCACATAATTTTGGAGTTATTCTTGCAAAATTTAATTCATCATTAAACGATATACTAAGCTTAGTATCTGGTAAATAATAAGGAAGTACTATAATGATCTCGTGGACTTTCAATATTTGAAAGATAAACAACACTACGTTGATCGCTACGATATATTGACTATTGAAGAGTGTCTCCATTACTACCGCTCGGTACGAGACGGAATGATTAAGGAGAAAAATACTCAATTTGCCAAATATTCTCAAAAAAAGTATGAAGAAGAAATAAACAAATGCTTAAACCTTCTGATGTATAGCATGAAAGGAGAGAACTATCGTAAGAAAGCTAAAACTATAGAAGAGTGGATGGAAGAAGACAGAAAAATGCAGGAGTTGTACGACAACACACCCATTCCATCAAATGTGAGATGTAAGAATTGTGACTCTTTAATGGAATATACCGATAAAAATCTTCACAATGCTTTTGATCCTGAGGCCTATATGACTTTCATGTTCAAGTGTAATAAGTGCAAGAATAGGAGGGCGGTATATAGAGATGGATCAGAATGGAAGTATGATCCACAAAAATGCCCTAAGTGCAGACATAATTTAGAAACAGATGTAAAATTCAAAGACGATATAAGCATTTTCACTTCAAAGTGCCAAAAGTGTAGGTATAAGGATAAACATATAAGTGACCATGCTCAATTTCAAAAAGAGCAAGAGGACAAAGAGAAAAAAGATAAAGAACAATTGGCAAAATATAGAGATATGTTTTGTCTATCGGAGAAGGAAGGCAAAGAATACATTGAAATGTCAGAAGTCTTTGAAGTTGCTGCTGTGGTTCAAGAAGAGGAGAGGCAAAAGTATGAAAGTCCTGTTTATGAACGATCCCTTAAACTTAAGAAAACAAAGATTTCTGACATTGAGACACTTCTTATGGAAGCATTGGAAAAGAAACAGTATATAAAACTTGTACTGGGAATGCCCGATATGCACCAGTATCTTACTGTTCCATTTAGTATTCAAGACTCTAGCCCAAAACGAGAAGATAGAGCAAGTATAAAGGACTTAGAAAAACTCATAAAAGAAGCTTTAGAAGATACAAACTGGCGTCTTATCCTTAACTCAATTGTTTATCGGCTTGGATACCTTGAAGGAATGTTAAGGGGTTATGAGGGAAAAGAGGAGATGATGAGGCTTGTTGGTCAAAAAGAGGTGGTAAAGCCGAAGATGAAAATTGATGAGGCAAAACGACAAAAGTATGCTTCGCATACCGTCGTACAACTTGCAAAAATGTTTGGAGAACATGATGGTATTGAGGCAATGAGGACTCGTCGTTTGGAGAAAGAGCCTGATGGATTTTTTCTCAATGATGGAAAGGTAGGATATACCTGTGGTGTTTGTAGGGAAACTATAGCTGGAGACAATACATGGTGGGATCTAAAAGGAATACGATGTGGTGATTGTCAACGAAACCTAAAAGCAGGAGTTGTTCCTCTTGAAATATTTGAAGATGATTATGGGTATGATGTGGTGGTCGAAGACTGGAAAATGCAAACCTATTATGGGATTCATCCTGCCACATTGAGAAAATTTTGCAGACAAGGATTGCTCAAGAGTAGAGATTTAAAACGACTTGATGGAACAGTTTATAGAAGGCTATTTATGGTAAGCGAGAATGTAGAGTTTTTTAAAACCCATCATAAAAACAAAGGCTGCAGATAGAATGCAAGAGCTCAATCATTTATAAGCATATCTAGCTCATAAAAAAGATGATCCAAGATTGTCATTTTACCTCGAACCTCAACATTTGCATCCCATATTGTCTCATCAAATGCCCTCGCTCCTTCTTTTTTTAGTAACGAGGTTCTCTTATATAAATCGATTACGTCTTTTAAAGCATTTATCTGTTTATGTACTTGGTAATGACGGATTTTATTTTCAATTTCTTGAACGTAATTCTTATGATCTAGGACATTATAATCAGTCCTTTCTTTTAGATTGTGCAATCCTTCATTTATTTCGTCAATTTTTTTGGCAATTTTATTATCCATACCCTTTTTAAGAAATTAATAAGTGTTCATCTCCAAACTTTTGCAGTTGCAGGATCATATATGTACACTTCGAGTTCTTTTTTGGCGCCATTCTTTTTTCTCTTGTTTTTGTCAAGTATTTCTTTCCTCTTTTGCATTAAAGCATTCAGTTTTAATACTTTAGGTTCATTTTCGGGTCCATCTGGACTAGTCATAAAGCTCACAAACAGTGAATTAATGTTTGTTTCTGGAATCAAACCAACAATATGGTCATCGTTGTCACTCAAGGAATGACCGTGTATAAATAAACTTCCACCAATAGCAGAAAAACTTCTCATTGCTTTATGGAGATATCCACTATGATTGATACTCGTAAGTTTTTCATCACTTCTCCCTTCTGAAACAATAAGAGGATACAGATTTCTCTTAAGAGCATCTCTTATTTGTTCAATCAGCCTAACTCCTGTCTTTTTCCACGTATATTTTTGCAGCTCAGTTCCAGCATCAAAAAGATGCAGTGCTCCATGTAAGTAGTGGATACTTTGACTATGTACATTACCATTATCCCA
>CAZZEA010000038.1:0-6586 GCA_964652925.1 uncultured Candidatus Peribacteria bacterium
AATCCTACTCTCCCCAATTTTTGGGCCCTTAGCTCATTTGGCTAGAGCGCCTGCTTTGCACGCAGGAGGTGATCGGTTCGACTCCGATAGGGTCCACCATTTGAATAATGCTCCCGTAGTTCAATGGATAGAACAACAGCCTTCTAAGCTGTGGATCTAAGTTCGATTCTTAGCGGGAGTAAATTTAAATTAATAATTAACAATTGATAATTTACAATAAAAATTGTTTCTTAATTATTAATTCTTAGTTATTAGTTGATTCTTCTTGGTGGAAGAACATTCGCGTATTCTTAGATGCTCTCGTAGTCTAGTGGTCTAGGACGTCACCCTCTCACGGTGAAGATCGCGGGTTCAAATCCCGCCGGGAGTGAAAAAGTTCATTTATTCCTAATATATGTATGGCTCAAAATTATCCTCAAAAAACAAACGCTCCGTCTTTTCAAAGACAACCTTACAGGCCTCAATGATCAAATGAAAATAAGTCTTTTTGATCTCAAGACCGCAGAGTTCCTATGGTTTTTGTTAATGAGAATATCAAAGCTCCTACAATTATTATAATAGATGAAGATGGTACTAATATTTGAACATATCCTAGAAGAAGAGCTCTTGAAATAGCTGAAGAGGCTGGAAAAGATCTTGTTCAAATGAGATATGATCAAGAAAATATGACATCAACCGTTAAATTGTTGGATTATGGTAAATATATGTATCAAAAACAAAAAGACGAAAAAGAAAAAAAGAAAACACAAAAAAATAGTTGATTAAAAGAACTTAAGATTAATTATGCTATTTGAGATAATGATCTTCAGCTTAAAATTAAAAAAGCGAAGGAAATGTTACAAGACTGATATAATGTTAAACTTATTATCAAACTCAAAGGAAGAGAAAAAATATATGCAAGTAAGGCTGTGGAGAAAATTCTTTTTATGAAAGATTCTTTAGTAGATGTTAGTAGATCTCAATTTGATCAACCAAAACAAGAAATTAGTTGATATAGTATAATTTTATTTAGTAAATAGTTGTTTGTAATGGCTCATACATTGAAAACACACAAAGGTGCGCAAAAAAGATTTAAAATCACAAAAAAGAAAAAAGTTATTTTTGATAAGGCTGGTAATAACCACTTATTAACAAATAAATGAAAAAATAATAAGGCATATGTTTCTGGAAAAAAACTTCATGCTTCTTATACGAAAAAAATAAAAGATTTATTTCCTTATAATTAGTTCTCATGGTTAGAGTAAAAAATGGAATTCAAAGACATAAAAGACATAAAAAATTTATTTCTTTGGCAAAAGGATTTAGACTAGGAAGAAAAAATGTTTATAAACAAGTTAGACTTGCTTTGGTAAAGCAATGAGAACATGCTTATAAAAATAGAAAAGAAAAAAAGAGAGATTTTAGAAAGCTTTGGATAGAAAGATTGTCAGCGGTTATTAGAGAAAAAGGAAATACATATTCTTCTTTTATCTGAACTATGACAGCAAAAAATATCCAACTTGATAGAAAGGTTTTGTCAAATATTGCAGTTGCCTTTCCAACAGTGTTTGATAAAATGTATGCAGAAATAGTTAAATAGTAATATAGTCTACTCTGTTTATTCCTCATGCCGGGATGGCGGAATTGGTAGACGCACAGGACTTAAAATCCTGCGACAGTAATGTCGTACCGGTTCGATTCCGGTTCCCGGCAACTTGCATTTTACCTTTTAAAATCATGCCTAATGTGATTTACCGTTCGAAGATCAGGTGATTTAAATACAAATGAAAGAGTTGTTTCTTTTTATAAAAAAGAATTATGGGCTTCTCATATTTTAGATAAAGCAAAAAAACAAAAACACTATGGAACAAAATGGTATAGAAAAAATGTTTCTCAAGAGTTTCCTAGTGCAAGAAGATATAAAAGAATAAAAGCTATTGTTTCGTCTGCATATAGAAGAACAAAAAAGAAATACAACACACTAGCTCAACTTGGAAAAATAGTTTAGACTAAAATAAAGTCAGACCTGCCTGCTGGTAGGCAAGTTTTAAATTATAAATTTGTTTGTAATGTATGCTGTTATTGGTCTTAATTGACATCAATATATTGTTACTGAAGGGGATTCTATTGTTGTAGATTCTTTGGATGTTGAAGAAGGAAAAAAAATAGAGGTTAAAGAAGTTTTGTCTATTTTTGATGAAAAGGGAGAAAAGGTTTTGGTAGGAAATCCTTATCTTGAAAAAGTGTCTGTTGCTTGTGAAGTGACTGCTCATCAAAAGTGAGATAAAATGAGAATAACTAAGTTTAAAAGAAAAAATAGATATCAAAGAACAATTGGTTTTAGACCAAAACAAACTGTTTTACACATTAAAAAAATAAACGCTTAATGGTAAAAGAAGGAGTTTTAGAGCGAGATGGAGAGGTTCTTGAAGCTTTACCTGCTGGGTTTTTTAAAGTTAGGCTAAAGGAAGTAGAGACGTTTATCCGTTGCAAAAAATCTTGAAAAATGAATCAATCTCATATTTCGATTATTCCGTGAGATTGGGTAAAGGTAGAAGTTAATCAATATGATATGTCTCAATGACGTATTGTCTATAGATATAATGACTATCAACATCACAACCAACAAGCTGCTTAATTAAGGTTTGAATTATTTACTTATATAAAGTGTTTCCTAAATGAAAGTGAAAACCTCATTAAAGAAAAGATGTATTAATTGTAAGATCATCAAAAGACATGGAAAACTATACGTTACCTGCAAAAAAAATCCTAGGCATAAAGCTAGACAAGGATAATTTTATATCATTGAAAAAACACAATTATGTTTAGATTAATGTGACATGTTTTGGAAGAAAATAAGTCTATCTGGATAGCGCTGACTGCAATTTATGGTATTGGAAGAAGTAGATCCAAGAAAATTTTGGATACTTTGAAAATTGACCATATGAAAAAAGTAAAAGAAATTGACGAAGATGAACAAAAGAAATTGAGTGATCAATTGAAGAGTTTGGTATTGGAAAGCGATCTTAAGAGAGAAATTGCTCATGCAATCAAAAGACTTAAAGAAATTAAATGTTATAAAGGTATGAGACACAATGTTTGATTGCCTGTTAGATGACAATGTACAAGAAAAAATGCAAGAACTGCAAAAAAACTTTTGGGAAGATCAAAAGTTAGACCAGTTTTGAAAAAATAATTTTATTTGTTTAGATAATTTTTTATTATGGCAGTAAAAGATAAAGCTTCTCCAAAGAAGAAAAAGGATATTAAAATCACTTCTGGTATCTTAAAGGTTACTACTACAGAAAACAACACCCTTATCATTTTAGTAGATGATAATGGAAATAAAATTGTTGGAGGTGGTACGTGACTTATGTGATATAAGTGAGCAAAACAAAACACTCCTTATGCGGCTGAAGTGTTAACAAAACACTTATTAAAGGAGGCACAAGGTTTTGGTCTTAAAGAAATTTGAATTATCTTTAAGGGTGTTGGTCTTGCTAGAGAAGGTGTTTTTAAAGCAATTAATGAAATTGGATTGATTGATATTCAATATATTAAAGAAGCTACACCTTTGCAATTTGGTGGTGTAAAATGAGTAAGACCAAAGAAAAACTAATTTTATTTTTAACATTTTGTATACATGAGATATACAGGGCCTAAGTTTAAATTATGTAGAAGAGAACAAGTTGATTTGTTTGGATCTAAGAAGTATGATGTAAAAAGAAATAGAAACCTTCCAGGACAACATGGAGCTAATATGCAGAGAAATTCTGAATATGGTAAACTTTTGAGAAATAAACAACTTTTGAAAAGAACTTATTGATTGTCAGAAAGACAATTTGTAAGAATCGTAAAAGAAATTTCTTCTCAATATTCAAAAAATAAACAAGTAACTCACGATTTGGCGTTGTTTCAATTTTTGGAAAAAAGAATGGATTCTCTTGTGTATAGAGCAGGTTTTGCTAAAACAATTATGCAAGCAAGACAAATGGTTGTACATGGTCACTTTTTGTTGAATGGTGTTAAACACAATATTCCATCAACATTTTTACAACCAGGCGATAAGATAACGTTGAAAAAATCATTACAAAACTCTCCTTTGTATTCTCAAATTGATAATAAAAACAAACTTCCTTCTTGGATAAAGTTGGATAAAAATGCGTATACAATAGAAGTTTTGAATCTTCCTCAAGTTGGTGAAATTCATGTTAATTCAGATTTGTTGAAAGTGATCGAATTCTACGCTAGAGCTTAATGCTTCTTTATATATTTTAACAAAAAAATATGCTAGATATCCAAAAACTTATTTGATCTCCAAAAATTGTTGTTTCAGAATGAGAAGATAGAATAACTAAGCTTGAGGTAAAATATTTACCAAGATGATTTTGACACACGTTGGGAAATGCTTTGAGAAGGATTATTCTGTGATATAGTGTTGGTGCAGCAGTTACAGGGCTTAAGATTAAATGAGTTTCTCATGAATATCATATTGTTGATGGTGTTCTTGAAAATGTAATTACTATTATGCTTAACTTCAAAACATTGCGTTTTGGTTTTGATGAAAATATTGATTCTGTACAATGGATTTCTCAAAGGTTCTCTGGAGTAGGAATATATACAGCAAAAGATATTAAACTTCCTGCTGGTGTAGAGTTATTTAATCCAGACGTTCGTTTGTTTGAAATAACAGATCCTTCTGTTGAATTAAATATGGATATTAGAATAGAAAAATGATATGGATATTATAGTATTGATTTCTTGAGAAGTCGTGATAAAAAAGAAGATAGTGATGTAAATATTTTGTTGATAGATAACGAATTTAAATTAGTTGATTCTATAAAATATGAAGTAGAGGAGGTAATAGAAGATTTTACAGGTTCTACAAAAGATTTATTAGTATTGGAAGTTAAAACATGATATAACAATGTTTCAGCAAAAGAAATTATTATGTTTGCTGGAGAAATATTGGCTTCATATGCAAAACTATTTGTATTTGATAATGTATATATAGATAGATCTGTTATGGTAGATATGGATGATCTTGTACAAGAAACTGCTAGAGCAGAACACGAAGTTGGTGTAAAAACAATGCCTATTGATGCGCTACCACTTAGTGAAAGAACAAGAAACGCTTTGATTAAAAATAATATCTTATATGTTGAAGATCTTGAAAAGAAAAAGAAAGGAGAGTTGTTGTTGATGAAAGGTGTTTGAAGAAAAGCTATTGATGAAATCGTTAGTTCGTTAGCTAATATTAATAAATCTTTGATCGGATAATAATTGGTGTTCGAAGATATTTTATAATTTATGTTTATAGTCAATGAGACATCAAAAAAAGAGATTATTGAAAGTTGATACTGGAGCAAAGAAAAAGTCAGTATATTTGAGAGTATTGCTTACTAATTTGATAAAAAATGGTAAACTTACTACTACTCAAAAAAGAGCAAAAGTAGTTAAAGCAGATGCTGATCATTTTTTCTCTAAACTTTTGGAAATCACTGCTAGATTTGCAGATGAAAAAGATGCTAAAAGAGAATGTATTAGATATGTTACTTCTATTATTTATGGTGATGAAGGTAAAAAAGTTATAGATACTCTTCTTCCAAAGTATATTCAAGAAGGTAGGAAAACTGGTTTTGTAGCCGCATATAATCTTGGATTTAGATTTTGAGATGCTGCTCCAAAATTATTACTTAAATTGTTATAGAACAATCTTTAATTGATAGATATTATAAAAGATGGAATTTACTAAAAAAAATCTTAATACCACACTTTGGGTAAAACCAGCAGAACTTGATGCTAAAAGAGTTTGGTGGAAAGTTGATGCAACAGGAAAAACATTAGGAAGATTAGCAACAGATATTGCTAAAAAACTTCTTGGAAAACATAAACCTCATTATTGTGATTTTTGGGATTGTGGTGATTATGTTGTTGTAGAAAATATCCAAAATATTTCTGTTTCTGGATTAAAAACTATGCAAAAGTTATATTATGATTATAGTGGTTACAAAGGAAACTTGAAAACGACAACTTATGCAAATATTATGAAAAAAAACCCTGAAAGAATTTTGAAAGAAGCTGTAAGAGGAATGTTGGCAAAAAATAAACTTAGAGACAAAAGAATGAAAAGATTGAAATTAGTTGTGGGAACAACTACTCAATATGATAATTTTAAACCTCTTAACCTTTATAAATAATGGCAAACAAAGAATATCATTACGCAATCGGAAGAAGAAAAGAAACTAGTGCTGTTGTAAAGCTTTTTGGCAAAGGTACTGGTAACTTTGTTGTAACTACAGCAAAGGGATTAGAAAAATCATTACAACAATACTTTGGTGGTAATGATTATTTATATCAAAATGCTATTGCTCCATTTACTACTTTGGGTGCTGATACGTTGAAAAAATTTGATGCACAAATCAAAATAGTTGGAGGTGGTATTGCTGGACAAGCAGACGCTATTAAATTAGCTTTTGCTAGAGCATTGATTGATCGAGATGCAGATCTTAGACCAACATTGAAACCACATGGTCATCTCAAAAGAGATCCAAGAATCAAAGAAAGAAAGAAACCAGGTTTGAAAAAAGCGAGAAAATCAGGAACT
>CAZZEA010000039.1:0-245 GCA_964652925.1 uncultured Candidatus Peribacteria bacterium
CAAGATCTTGTTTATCAAACGTATTATTTTTCAATTTTTCAATATATCAAACTAAGGTTGCTCTAATCTCAGCTGCAAGACTTTCGATTTCAAGTTTTTCTCTAATTTTTTTTGCATATTCTTCATCTCCAGCAAAAATATCGGTAATCAAATGCGTATACGCATCAAAAAAACTTTTTCTATTTGTTCATATTAGAGTATCATCCATCATCCATTCACAAAGTTCAGAAAGTTCTTCTCTTGTT
>CAZZEA010000039.1:277-6338 GCA_964652925.1 uncultured Candidatus Peribacteria bacterium
ACAATACAAGTTTCTCAATTTTCATCAGTAGAATAAGCCTCCTCTCTATCTTCTTGTAAATCATTACGTAACTCTTGTGTTGATTCAAAAATTTGATCTACTTCAATACTATATTCATTCATTAAATAAGGAACATCAGCCAATGTATATTTTTTCAAAAATTCAATATAGATATTCTCATTAAATTCATCAGTAGATAATAATTTTTCAATTGCATCTTGTTCTTTATCACTAGGTTCTTGATTCAAACGATCTTTTCACATTACTTGAGATTTAGCAAACTGTATTTTTAAAATTTTCTGTTTTTCCGATACATAATTAAACGTATTTAAATAAAATTTAAAAAACAATGCCAGTTGTTCTTTACGATCAACAGATTCTGCAAGCCAATCTTTAATAGCTTCCACTGGAGCAGAAATAAACTTACTTCAAAAAGGTTGAAATGATGCTATACTGCCAAGATAATCTCACAAAAGTTCATGAATTTGTGTTTTAGTCCAATGTCAAATTTTTTCTATATAATCATCGGTTGGTTTTTCATACATAAAATCTAGCATTTCTTTATTTCAAAAATTAGACAAATTTCCAAGCTTTTTATCCAGTCAATGCAACATATTTCATTTTAATTTTTTATCTTTCTCTGTATTATCAGATAAATTTACATCAAAAGATGTCTCTGAAATAGTACTAAAAGTTGATATATTGTCCGAAAGTTGAAAATACTTTTGTTTTTCTGCTTCCGATAATTTTTCAAAACTTCAATTAGCAACCTTACCATCTCCTGGAGCAGTTTCATTACTTTTACCAGTAATTGAATTTCGCAAATCACTAGCTTTATCTTTTATCCAATCTCGATTTTTCCAAACCAAAACTCATCAAACTCATATACCAAGCCATTTCAGAGCTCTTTTAAAAAATCATGGTTTTTCATTAGATGATTCATTCTCTTCTTTTTTCTTAAATAATTTTCTCAATAATAAAAATCATCAAACAACAGCACCTCCTATCAAAAGAGTTTTTTTATTTTCTTTTGCATATTCCCAAATTTTATTTCAAGTTTCTTTGAGTTTTCACCAAAATCAAGTTTCCACTGACAATGCATCCAATTCTTTTTCGTAAGTATCTAAGTCTTCATTGATTTTTTGATCTAATTGAGCCAATGAAGCATCAATATCATTCGAAGGATTTTCTTTTACTTCTTTTTTAAGTTTTTGTATACGTTCTTTTGTTTCTTTTCTTTTTTGTTCTATTTCTTGTTTCTTTTGCTCAAGTTCTTGTTGTCTTTGTTCTAAAATTTCTTTTACTAAATCTTTTTTTTCTTTATCAAAATCATCCATCTCTTTTTTGAAATTTTCAACAGATGCTTTTAGTTGCTGAACATCCTCTTTTATTTGATCATGTTCAGATAATAATGTATTTATTTGTTCATGATTTCTTTGTCCTGAAACAATATTATTCATACTATCAACTAATAAATAAAAAGATCGAATATATATTTCTTAATTATACTCCAAAACCTTTTCAAAACAAAAAAATCTGCCATTTCCCAGCAGATTTAACTTGACATATTTTTATTAATATATTTTAAGAGAGAATTTTTATGAATTGAGCAATAAAAAGAATAAAGAAGATATCAATTGAGCAGTAAAAATAACAAACAAAAGGAATTACATTATCAACAACCCAAAACCAAATGAATTGAGTAATAAAAAGAACAAAACAAAAAAACAAACAAATATATCCTTATATCTTACTCAAAACCTCAAAAAACTTTTCAATATCTTGATCATCATTGTAAAGATACGTACTCATCCTACACGTCCCCCCAATTCCCAATTGTTTATGCAGTGGATACGCACAATGTCAGCCACAACGAACAGCAATATTGTGTTCAGTAAAAATTTCTCAGATTTTATTGAAATTTGATTGATGAGGAATGACAAAAGAAAATGCTCCTACCCTCTTTTCTGCGTCAAAAGTTCAAATCAATTCAACTTTACCAGCAAAGGCCTTAAAACCCTCCAATGTTTTTTTTATAAGTTCTTGTTCATGTTCTCGTACTTTTTGCATACCACCTAAACTATTAATATATTCAATTGCTTTCAAAAGACTTACTGCACCAATAATATTTGGAGTTCCTGCTTCAAATTTATCTGTTCATGAAGCAAAGGTATGACCACCAACACTTACATCTTCGATTGTTCCTCCTCCAGCGATCATAGGCGATAATGTTTTAATCCAGTCTTTTTTGAAATATGCACCACCAATTCCTGTATAGGCCATCATTTTATGCCCAGTAAATACCAAAGCATCACATCAAATATCTATCACATCTACCGGAAAATGAGGAACCGACTGAGATCCGTCAATCAAGAAAAACGTATCATCACGTAATTGTTCTTTAACCCTTTTCACGTCATAAATCTGACCTGTCACATTGGAAACATGTCCGCAAGCAACTACTTTAACATTTTCTGTATATTTTTGTGCAAAATCATTTCGATCAAGTGTATAATCATCTTGTATCCCAAAAAAATTCACTTCAAAACTGTATTCTTCTGCTAAAATTTGCCAAGGCAAAACATTTGCGTGATGCTCCCAAATTCCAAGCAAAACAGCATCTCATTTCTTGAGAAATTTAGATTTTACTAATGCTCCAGCAATAATATTTATAGCATAGGTTGAATTATAGGTATAGAAAATTTCACTCGCTTTACAATTCAAGAGCTTAGAAACAGCCGTTTTACTTTCGTGATATGCTTTTTCAGATCTTTCAGATAAATCATACGATCCTCTATGAATATTTGCATAATCATGAGCAACAAACTCTGAAACACCATCAATCACGATTTTGGGTTTTTGACAGCTTGCTCCATTATCAAGAAATACTAGTCATGGATTATGTTCAAATATCGGAAAATCTTTTTTCATTTTCAATAGTTAAATAGTTAAATAGTGGCATAATCAAATAGGCTTTGGATCTATTGTACTATTTTTCTTTGGCTCTATATTATTAATATAAAATCTTATCCTGTTTATCCGCCCATTTTTGAAACACTTTTATCGCTTCTTCACGAAGTAATTGGTGCATAGGTAAATGTCTTTTCTCCAATGGTCTATCTAGCTCTTCATAAATATATTTATCATCAAAATCAATATCTGCAGCATCTTGTTTGGTATTTCCATAATACACCCTATCAAATCTTGCCCAATAAATTGCACCTAAACACATAGGACAAGGTTCACAACTCGTATATAATTCACAACCATCAAGTTGAAAATTTCATAAATTCTGACATGCATCACGAATAGCTACCATTTCAGCGTGAGCTGTCGGATCATTGGTCGATGTTACTTTATTTCGCCCCCTTCCAATTATTTTTCCATCTTTTACAATCACAGCTCCAAATGGTCCTCCTGCATTTTTTTCCATATTTTCCAACGACAGCGCTATCGCCTCTCTCATAAATTTTTCTCTCATAATCTCAATAATTTATAATATAAATTTTATAATTAATAATTTGTTTTAAATCAAAAGTTTTAAATCAAAAGTTTTAAACTCTATAATTAATAACTTAATAAATCAAGCAATAAAAAGAACAAATAAAAGAAAGAAATCATCACCAACCAACTTAGAACTCAATATCTTATTTCCTTACAATCACTTTATCACTCTCCAAACTTCCCAAATCTATTTCTTTCAACAAATTAAAATCTGAATAATACCTTTTCAACAACTGATAATTTATAATCTGTGGCTGAATAGGAATTGCATTATTTATATATACTTTTTTATTATTTCCAAGACTAACTATCATTCTATGTCCACCAGGAATATACGATAATCCTTGAATTTCTGGAAATCATTCTTTAATCAAATGAATATCATCAAGTAATTCATCTGAAGATTGTAAAAAGAAAAATCATGTCAACGCTCATCAAGAAGTAAACGACAATACTTCCAAACCAATAACCCCTGATTGGCCAAGAGAATTACCAGAAAACAATTCAAAAAGATATCATTTATATATTCAAAACTTTTTTTCTTCGTATTTTAAAATTAACTCTGGTTGAGAAAACAACACTTTTACAAAAAGAGTATAAGGTGCCTTATATGTTATAACAACATCATCTATAAAAGGATATTCAGATTTTACAGTTTCTATAATTTTATGAGAATTTCGAGAAATTAAATACAAATTTTCTCATAATAACAAAGAACTTATTTTTTTATATAAATAAGGATCATCATAAGTTTCTACACTACTAAGCGCATAATCTATTTTTGCAATACGATATTCAGGCACAAAAATAGTATATTTCAAAAGAAGAAATCAACCATAAAAGAAAACTAATACACCAAAAAAAATCCAAAAATACAAAACAGGTATTTTGCGAATATATGATCAGGCTTTTTTCCCAATCTCAGTCGATGATCAAAGAGATGGTGAAATAGATTTTTGCCTAGTAAATTTTCTTTGAACAGCAAATTGCACCATAAACGAGAATAAGTAATTAATAATTTAAAACCAAACAGAGAAATTACTACAAATAAAAACAATAATAAAGAAGATACGTCAATAACGATCAAATTAAAAATCCTCACAACACTTCAAGCGGAGTATGTCAAAGTCTTTCTCTAAGTTTTCAAGAAATATCTTTATGATCTTTTGAAAACAATCATTGAATTTCAATTCTTAATTTATTAATAAGATGCGCATGTTGACCTGTTTGGAATCTTAAGTTCATTGCATCATAAGCAAAAAGCAGTGCAAAAGCTGCTACTACAACAAACAATATACTATCAAATCCATATTCCAATAAAACCAGCATAGTTACACTACTCGACAATCCAGTATGAAAAGAAGGGAAACCACCTGAAGAAAAGAAGTGATGAAAACGAAATTTTCTATATTTAAACAAATCTATAACAACCTTAAGTCATTGAACAAAAAACCCAACGAAAAACACCAAGAAAAATGGATTCATATGAATTCCTTGACGAAAATACTCACTAATAGACTCCACAACATAAGAAATCATGAAGAATTGGTTTAATAATAAACTGCCGATTTTTTATCAATCGGTCACTCTATACATACAAAGTTTCGACAAAAAAGCAACTCGATTTATTTGATAATCAACAGATAATAGTTAGAATCAAAATCAGTGAGGCAATCCAACTTTTATCACTTTTAAACCTCTTATGAAACTCTTCAAAATACTATTATTCTGAATTACCATCATTAGTCTAATTAGTTTCATTACTATCACCCACGCAGATTACAAAACAATAGTAACAACCGTACTCAACGATATCCAAACAACAAATACAAACAAAACCGATCTTCAAAGAAAACAGACTTTTGAAAATTATATCCCAAAAATTCAAAAATTAACTGTCATAGATCAAAGAGTAAAAGATGCTTTGATAACCTATCTCAACGCAAAAATATCAGAATTAGACAAAACAGTTAAAACAACAACCTACGAATCAAACATAACCAATATCGACAAAATATTAGTTGAAAAAACATGGCTCGAACGACACAACACCGAAAGAACCTCAGAAGGACTGGCCGCATATACAATCAGCCCAGAGCTCAACAACACTGCCCAAAACCGAGCCAATTATCTATCTTCATTAAATTATTCAACCCACAAAAGACTTTCAACAGATTGATATTACAATTATGAAAGTATTAAATCACGATTTTCTAATTTATGAGTAATTTTTCCAAAAGAACAAAATGGTATCGCTAATTTTTCGGAAAATATAGCGTATCAATACCTCAATTGTAACAAATCAGACTGCACAACAGAAGTTACTGCAGCCCTCAAAAAATGCTTTGCATTTTTTATGAGTGAAAAAACAAAAAAAGGACCGCACTACAAAGCAGTAGCAAGTCCTTATTTTAGCCAAATGGGATATGGAATCGCAAAAGTATGAACAAAAATATTTGTCGTAACCCACTACTCTGTAGATTTCTAAAAAAAAATTAATTATATAAAAAATAAAGATAGAACAAGTGAAGCCTTTATATTTTAGGCAGAAAAAACA
>CAZZEA010000040.1:0-6276 GCA_964652925.1 uncultured Candidatus Peribacteria bacterium
AAATTATTTACAAGAAAATGAAATTAAGAAACTTGAAAGATCTGTTTCATGATTTTTTGATTATCTAGAAACCCTAGTTGAAAATCACACACCTATGAACATGAGAGACTTAGCACAAGCAGTAGATAACTTCTTACAATTCAATAAATATAAAGTATTAGAATGAAAATGATGAATTTCCAGAAAACAAGCAGAAGATAAAGCTTTTGCCGAATACAAAGAATTCAACAAAATACAAAATATAGAATCTGATTTCGATCGTCTAGTAAATGAACAAATAAAATTGGAAAACAAATAATATTTAATTTAGATTTTTTAATTTAATTTTTTGGAGGCTTCTTCATCTCTTTTCGGTAATTTAATAAGGAAAATCCAAGTGGAGATACATTTCGTCGCTCCGCTCCTTACCTCACCTCGTTCGGTCATCTAACAGCCGATGCACGATATCCTTCGGACATCGTACGATCGGCGAACGTTATGTGTAATCATTTTTTTCTCTAAAATTGGAATACAGAGAAATCTAAAAAAGTAGGGGGATTTATTTTTTTTATTTTAGTGAAGGGAAAATAGCATTTTTTTAGTTTTAAAATAATATTGTTTTATTGATTGAGAAATGATATTTTTTTATTATAATTAGAAACATAAATTTTAATCTAATAACTAAAACATGGTTACTACAAACTCAAAACAGATGACTACTGGTAAAGCTTTTGAATATGCATTATTTACCCAATTTCAAGAAAAATTAAAAGATAAAACAAATGTTGACGTAATAGAAAATTCTTCTTTTCATATTGCTAAATGATGTTTTGAAAACACAACAAAAATAGAACAAAGCGACTATTTGCTTACTGCCAGTTTTGCTGTTAATTTTTTAATGGATATTGAGCCAAGACTTTCAAACGATATTGGAATAAGTGATATACTTCAACTTGAAATATTATCTGATGATCATGGAAAATCAGGCGATGTTAGAGATGTATTAGCTATTAGGTTATTACAAAAATGGGAAATTGGAGTATCTGCTAAGAATAATCATAATGCAGTAAAACATTCTCGTTTATCACATTTAATAGATTTCGGTGAAAAGTGGTTAGGCATAAAAGCTTCAAAAGAATATTTTGATAAAATAAGCCCTATCTTTAATAACTTAGAAAACTTAAGAAAAGAAAGTAATGCAAAAAAGAAATGGAGTGAATTATGAGATTATCATACTACAGTATATCTACCAATTTTAGAAGCCTTTATCAAAGAACTAAAAAAACTTAATGAAAATAACAAAAATATTCCTTCAAGCTTAGTTTCTTACTTAATAGGTAATAAAGATTTTTATAAAGTCATTAAAAGTAAAAATACAGTAGAAATTCAAGCATATAATATAAATGGAACCTTAAATCTGCCTTTTGAAAAGATTGAACCAAAATATAAAACACCCAAAGTTCCTTTGCCGACAGAAATAGTAGATATAAAATTTAAAGATAATAGCAATACTACTGCTATTGTTACAATGAATAATGATTGGACTTTGTCTTTTAGAATACACAATGCAAGTTCAAGAATAGAACCATCTCTAAAATTTGATATAAATCTTTTAAAATCCCCAAAGAAATTGTTCAAAAATACTTTAAATATTAGTAAAGATTAACTATGAAAATAATATCATTATTTACAGGAGCAGGAGGTCTTGATCTAGGATTTCATCAAGCAGGATTTGAAACTATTTGGGCAAATGAGTTTGATCCAAGTATATGGGAAACTTTTGAACATAATTTTCCAAATACTTTTTTAGACAAAAGAAGTATTGTTAATATTCCTTCGTCTGAGGTTCCAGACTGTTGTGGAATTATTGGTGGTCCTCCATGTCAAAGTTGGAGCGAGGCTGGAGCAGGAAGATGAATAAATGACAAAAGAGGCCAACTTTTTTTTGAATATATAAGAATTCTAAAAGAAAAAGAACCCCTATTTTTTCTTGCTGAGAATGTTTCAGGTATTTTACTTCCAAGACACAAAGATGCTTTTCAAACAATATTAAATGAATTTAAATCATTGAATTATAATGTTTCATATTTTCTTTTAAACGCAAATGACTATTGAGTTCCACAAGACAGGAAAAGAGTTATTATTGTTGGATATCATAAAAAAATGAAAAAAACATTTCGTCCTCCTAATGAAATATTACCAAAACCGACTTTAAAAGATGCTATTCGAGATTTAAAATCTGCAAAACCTGCAAAAAACAAAAATTATGCAAATGATACTTGTGATCTTCAATGTCATAACCACGAATATATGAATGGTTGATTTTCCACTATTTATATGTCAAGGAATCGTGTAAGAAGTCGAAATGAGCCAAGTTTTACTATTCAAGCAGGAGGTCGTCATGCACCACTCCATCCACAAGCACCAAAAATGGAATTTGTAGAGCAAAATAAGAGAATCTTTGTACCAGGAAAAGAAGATTTATACAGAAGACTTTCGGTGAGAGAATGTGCAAGAATACAGACGTTTCCTGATAACTTCTTATTTAAATATAAAAATGTAGCTGATGGATATAAAATGATTGGAAATGCTGTACCTGTTATTTTTGCAAAACAACTTGCAAGCGTAATTTACAAAGATATAGTTGAATATATGAATTGTGATCCAAAATTTAAAGCAGAAAATTTTTTACTAAAAAAAGAATATTTTATAAAGAAAGAAGTTTTTTGTAATCATTAAAAATATATCCATGAAAATTAAAAAATTAGAATTAATAGATTTTCGTCATATTAAAAACCAAACAATATATTTTGGTGACAAATTGACGGCAATTTCAGGTCAAAATAGCACTTGAAAAACTTCGTTATTGGGATGGATTGCTCAAGCATGTAAATATAAATGACACAATAAAACAATTACGGGAAACCCTTTTCAAGAAAAATATTCTGAAATTTTTCGTTTTTGTCCTGAAAAAGATTTTTCGAAAACTTATGAAGTAATTTTATTTTATGAAGAAAATGGAAAGGATTTAAATAAATGAATGAAAACAAGATATTTAAAAGAAACTGAGAAAGGCCCAGAAAGATATAGAATAGATTATGATGGAAGAGGAAATCCTTTAAACTTTCCAATAATTTATCTTGGACTAAAAAGATTAATTCCTTTAGCAACAGAAAAAGTAATTTCTTTAAATGAAATAAAACTTAATAAGTCAGAAACTAATTTTTATTCCAAAATCTCCAAAGAAATTTTGATTTTACTTGATACAAATATTTTTGCAGAAGGAATAAAATCTACAAATAAAAGCAATTTAGCAATGAAAACAAATAATTATGGACATTTAGGGAATTCAGCAGGACAAGATAATATAGGACAAATAATTTCTTCTTTAATTTCTTTTATGAGATTAAAAAAAGAACAAAAAGATAACTACAAAGGATGATTGCTTTTAATTGATGAAATTGATGCAACTCTTTATGCCGGTTCTCAAATCAAACTTATTGAAAGTTTATTTAAATTTGCTAGAGAATGTGAAATACAAATAATTTTCACAACCCATTCAATAGAAATTCTAGATTTTGTTTCATGAAAAACGTGAGAAGATTCAAAGATAAACTTCCTTGAACTTAAAGATGGAACAATAAAAAATTCGATAAATCCCGCTATTGATAGTATAAAAAATAAAATAAAGGTACAAATAGGTAAAAAAGAAAATATAGCTAAAAAAAATTTTTTATGTGAAGATAAAGTAACTGAATTATGGTTTAAAAATTTACTTAATGGTAGTAGTTATAAAAGCAAAATTAATGTTTCACATTGACCTTTTCCAGAAGGAACACTTGTAGAAATGGCAAATTCAAAAACGACTATATTTAAAGATATTTTTTTTGTTTTGGATTGAGATTGTAGAAAAAAATATCAAAAATTACCACAAAGAACAATTATATTACCCGGAAATTTTAGACCAGAATCAATATTTTTTGATTTTCTAAAAAATTTATCTGATAACGATGAATTTTGGAATGAAGAAAGAAACTTTACCAAACAAACATGTTTTCAAAATTATCAAACAGAAAAACATGATAAAGGCGTTATAAAAAGACGGTTTCAAGATAAAGAATTTAGTGATTTTTTTTGAAAAGGATATGTAAAACTATTTAACAGATGGAAAAAAGACAATTATAATGAAATAAAAAAAATTCATGATCAATTAGAAAAAGCATTAAAACTATAAAAAAATTGATTTTTCCAATTCACCCCTAACCCCTCTTGGAAAAAATCGAAAAAAACAGATAAAAAACCCTCTGCAACAAATAATAAAAAAATGACTTCTCCGCTTCGCTCCGACCCTTCGGGACACACAACAGCCGATGCACGATATCCTTCGGACATCGTACGATCGGCAAACGTTGTCGGACATACTTTGGCGACGAAATTTTAAAAAAACTTTTGTTTCCTATACATTTTATAGCTCGCTATCGTTCGCGGGGGGCGAAAAATTTTAATTCCTAAAAAAATGCATAATGCAACTTTGACTAAGTATGATTGTAAAAAATGAAGCATGTAATCTAAGAAATTTTCTAACGGAAATTTATGATTTATTTGATGATATAACTGTGATAGATACTTGATCAACGGATGATTCAAAAAAAATTCTTAGCTGATTATGAGTAAATGTAATTGATTATGATATTATGCATTCAGACAAAAGATTAGTAGAAGCAAGAAACCTTTCAATTAGTAGTAATAATTGTGATTGGATATTGATATTAGATTGAGATGAGAAAATTTCAAGAAATGATGTTTTGGCTATCAAAAACATAAATCCGCATTACAAAACTCATTGATATTTTATAAAATGGGTAGATCATAGATATTGAGAAAGTGGTATTTTGAAGATTACAAAATGTGTCTCGTAAATAAAAATCATGTAAGATTTTTGTTTTCTGTTCATGCTTGTCCGCAAGTTTATGTGAGAGATAATGAATGAAATGCTTATCGGTTAAATTGAATAGAATTACACCATCACCCTATTTTTAAAGAGTATAGAGAAAATTACACAAAGCAATTGGAAAATGGCATAGTAGAAAACCCTGCATATATGAGGTTTTATTGGTTTTTATGATACCACTATTTCAAAAGTAAAAATTTCACACTGGCAAAAAATAATTTCCATATTGTTACTTCTAATAATTCAAAAAGATTTCCAGTTGAAACCTTAAATACATATATGATTATGGCAACAATAAGCCAAATAGAGGGCAATTATCTACACACTTATGAACTTATATCTCGTGGTCTTGATTTTTACGAAAATGTTAAAAATGATTTTGAAGTAAAGATAAACTTTAGATTATACAATTGGTTTTTATTTACTCAAAAAGAACTCTTGCTTAATCCAAAAAAAGACTTATTGCCATATGAATTTGCTTACTAATTTACATTTTAAATATTTCTAATAATGGAACTTAAACAGGATTTAAAAGATATTACCTGAATAGTTGCAACACACAACAGAGATTTTGCTCTAAAAGAATTAATAGATAGTTTAAATATTTACTATCCAAAAATGCCTTTAATCATAGTAGACTCTTCAGAATTAAAAAGTAATACTATTAACCTACCAAATTATATTCATACAAACAATTCTTGAATTTCTTTGCAGAGAAATATAGCTTTGGATAAAGTTAAAACAAATCTTTTTTTGCTTTTGGATGATGATTATATTTTTAATAGTAAAACTAACATAAAAAAAATGCTTGAATTGATGATAAAATTTAATCATAAAATAGTTTGATGATGAGTGAATAATATAAATACTGAAAATTTTGATTTTCATTGAGCATATGAAATAGTAGATGATGTTTTATATCATTTTGTTGATTATGAAAAAGATGTTGAAGAAAAGAAATATGATACAATTTTTAATTTTTTTTTAGCAGAAACCAAACCAATAAAATCGATTTGAGGACGAGATAATTCTCTAAAGTATGCTAGAGAACATGATGATTTTTTTCTTAATGCTAAAGAAAAACATATAAGTGTCTGATATACAGATAATGTTATTATAGATCATAATTCTTATCTAAAATACCACTGATGAGAAAGATCCAAGAATTGTGTTAATTACTTTCTCAATAAGCGAAATATAAAAAATAAAATTGAGATTCGTTTGATAAATAAAAAATGAAATGAACCATATATTAGTTACTATAATTGTATTCAAAAAACTGATATTATTCCAGATGTAATAAAAAAAAAGATAATTGATAAATATTGAGATTTTATAATTAAAAT
>CAZZEA010000041.1:0-6237 GCA_964652925.1 uncultured Candidatus Peribacteria bacterium
ATACCAATTTACTACTTTGTAATAAAGTGGTGCAATAGACTTGAAAATGTGCCTTATTTTGTTTTTTGCTAGTATAAACAAATAAAAGAGAAAGTCAATATATTAAAAAAGAGCCAAATCTGGCTCTTCTTTTTTCCTTTTATTTTTGACTCCAAACAACTTTTTTGTCACCATTGATTTCTTTGAATTCAGATGCTTTTACTTTGATTTTATCTCAGATATTATAGTACTTTTTCCAGTCGACTCCGTCTGGGGCGACGATGAAATTTTTGTGGAGCAATCCTTCAACTCCTTTGACCGTCACAAACATTCCGTAGTTATAACTCAGTTTTACATATCCTTCGTATCGTTCACCGAGTTTGATGTTTGAGATGTCAAACGCTCATTCTGTTTGCGGAGCAGATGAATATGCTGGTTTTGAAGGAGCTGCTCCAACGGGTTTTTCACTGGTCCCCGGTGTCGCCCCAGCTACGTTTTCCTCTTTTTTGGGTGCGAGCGTTGCTTCCAATTTAGCTACATTTGGACAAAGTTTAAACACTTCTTTAAATTTTTCTTCGTTTCCTGTAAGTCAAAGCATAGTATTGTATTGTTCTATTACGTTTGCTTTGTTTCCAATCCAGATTGCGAGCGGGATAGTTTTATCTATCATTACGGTTTGATGTTGGTACATATCCAAAGAAATTTTCATCATTTTTCCACCTTGAAGCTCAATTTCTTGACCTGGTGTATATTTACTATTTGCCTGATCTTCTAGTCCTTTTGGTTTGGTATACCAAATAGCTTTGTGTCCACTTCCTTCGGTATCAAATAAAATAGCGTCCGGTTCTACACCGTCGATAGCATATTCAGTGAATAAATGTGTATGTTGTTGGACAAACATATCCTGGAGATTTTCAGCCTCTTCTGATGAAATTCCAAGTGATTCGAATTTTGCTTTTTCTGCAACTTTTTCCTGTAAAGAGAATGTTTTATTGTTCCAAGCATTCATAAGTTTTTCTAATTGTCATTTGGACATCGCGTATCTTTGGCGAGATTGTTTTCTTACTTTATCAATAAGCTCAAGTGATCATTCTGCTTTGATAGGAGGCAATGTTTTCATACTAAATGGATCCGAAGAAATTCCATCAATCATCAATCTCGTATATGCCGTATATTTTGGCAGTGAAATCAAATCATTGACCTCAGCCATATTTTTAAATTGCGTTGTCATATGTGATGCATCATCAGAACCAATTGTCATACAAATCGTGGTTCCCACATTACCAAAAATAGCATCTCTGATCTCTGGGATTAATTGGGAAATATATTGGTTTGCGACAATAAGCGCCAATTTATATTTTCTCGCTTCCGAAAGAATAGTTGTAAACGATTCTGAAGCAAAATTTTGAAACTCATCAATATAGAGATAAAAATCTCTTCTCATATGAGCAGGAATATCAGCTCTTGACATGGCATCAATCTGGAATTTGGTTACCAACAACGATCCAATCATATTTGCGTTATCTTCTCATATTCTTCCTTTGGAAAGATTTACCAAGATGATTTTTCCTTCGTCCATAGCTTTTCTGAGGTTCAATTTGGTTCTTGGCTGTCCAAAGATATTTCTCACCAACTTTGACGAAAGAAATTGTCCAACTTTGTTGGTAATAGGTCCAGCTGCTTCTTCTCTTTGTTTATCATTCCATTTATTAAATTCATTGTTCCAGAACTTCAAAACCACACTATCTTTTACACAAGAAACTACTTCTTCGCGGAAATTTTTGTCCGTAAGCATTCTCAAAATATGCATCAGCGTGGCATTTGGATAATCCACAAGTGACAATACGATATTTCTCAAAATATATTCCAATCTTGGTCACCAGCTATTTCCAAATAATTTTTTAAAAGTCGAAACAACTCCAGATGCAACAAGGCTTCTTTCTTCTTCGGTATCTGCTTGCAAAAGGTTGAATCCAATAGGAAAATCAGAATCAGCTACATCAAACAAGATCACATCATTGATTCTATTGGTAGGAATATATTCAAGCACGGTGTCTACTAATTCTCCATGCGGATCAAGTAGACAAAGACCATTTCACGCCTGCATATCACTAACGATTAAGTTGGAAATCAAGGTAGATTTTCCCGTTCCTGTCTTACCAATAATATACATATGTCTAAATTTATCTTCTTTTCTAATTCAAAAAGTTATGGCATCACCTCTATAATCTGTTGTTCACAACATAGTCAATTCTTTATCTGGATTTGGTGTGTTATATACTGTGGGAATATTTGTAGGATAAGGAAGTTTTCTATAGAGTGTATATTCTAGTCCCTTAGTGAAATTGGCTAAAGTAGGTAGATGAAAAAAATTCACTGATTGATCGTAGGTCATAGGTATAATTTTTGGCTTTTTTACTACTTTAATTGCTCATTTTTCAAAGAAAGTTGCAAAGGCTGATTTTATATTCGATTTCGTAGTTTCGATCAAATATTTATCTTTACTTTTGATATGGTATCAAATAGTCATAAATAAATCTGGTTTTTCTTCTTTTTTTACCTCTTTTTCTTCTTCACCTTCTTTTGCTTTTGGGGTTCGAAACCGAGTAATCACATCTTTTACTATTTTCAAGAAATTCTTTTCGATTTTGAACGTATAGGTAAACGAGATATCCAAACTTGATTCTGCATCTATCGTATTATATAGAGAAAGAATTGTTGTCAAAGGATCCATATAGGTTCCGTCTCTTACAAATTCATCTTTAGCGAGAACTTTTGCATCGTCCTTTGCAATAATATATTCTTGAGTTTTATAAAGCTGTGGATTATTTATTTCAATCAAATCAGAAGTAGGAAAGTTTGCATAAAAAGCATTTTGAAAAAATTGCTTGAAATCTTTGGGAAGTCAAACAAAAAATTGAATATTACGGCTATTTCCTCTAATAAGAAAAATAAGTTGTTTATTTTTGAGACTAATAAGGTTTTTACTTACCGTTTCCCGGTGATTTACTCAGCGATCATTATCTTTAAACGGTTTTATTTGAAAAAAAACGGTGTTTCCTTGAAGAGGGGAAACAGGTGTGGAAGAAATTCAACCACTTGCATCGGCAAGCATTTTGCCGAGTTTTTCTGCAGATTTAAACATATATTATTTTTTTTGTTTATAAAAGCATTGGAATACCATTGCTAAAGCGATTATATCTAAATTATCGAAAAATGCAAGTAATTTTGGTGATTTATTGTCTTGTAATTTGCTATATAAAGGTTATCAAAAGTAAACTATTTTATTTTTTCTTTTGATGGAGATGAAAGTAGATTTTCCATGTAAGTCGTATGATTCAGAAGAACATGGTTCTATTTGGTGTGAAGGAATTATGAAAAATAGGGACTTTGATTGTCCAAACAAAGATGTATGTACGCATCTTGTAGAAGAAGAAATTGATAAATCATTGAGAAGTAGTGTTAAAAAGACGTCTGTATGCAAAAGAGAATCCAAAGAAGCATTGATAAAAGAACTTGAACATACTCAAGAATTTGCAAAAGTAATATAATAATAAATCACATATAGAACCAGAATTTAATTTTTTGTCAAACCATAAGGCAAAAAAAATGTGTTTTTTTTGCAAAAAAAAAGATATCTAGATATACTTAAGTGTATATCTTTATTTTTTTATAGAAAAACAAAAATGAAAAAAACAGACATCTTTCATGCCAAAACCAAATTAATTGACATCCAAGATGGAGAAGAACTTATTGTTCTTATCAACGAAGAAGAAGCTCGAGAACATTGAATAAATTCTTTTGATAAAGTTGTAATCATGTACGAAGATCAAGAAATTGTACTTAATGCGGATCTCGCCAATAAAATAGTAAAACCTGGTGAGGTTTGATTATTCAAAGATGTATATGAAAAATATAATATTCCAGCAAATGCTACTGTTGCAGTCTCTTTTACACAAACTAATGGAAAAGCTCTGGAAGCTCTCAAAAAAGCAATCAAATGAGAGAAATTAAATTACAAAGAAACATATGCTATTATGAAAGATATTTCTGATAATCGTTTTACAGATACGCTTATTACTTATTATTCTGCAATCGGATTTTTCAAAAAAGCATCAGATTACGAACTTTATGAAATGGCAAAAGCCATGGCAGAAACGGGAGAAATGTTGCATTTTGATGGAGTAGTAGCAGACAAACATTGTATGGGGGGAGTCCCAGGAAATGAGACAACTATGATTATGATTCCATTACTTTCATCTTTGGGGATCAAAATGCCAAAAACATTTTCAAAAGCTATTACCTCGCCAGCAGCTACAGGAGAATGTGTAAACGTCCTTATGGATATCTCTTTTTCCAAAAAAGAAATCGAAAATTTAGTGAAAAAACAAAATTGTTGTTTGGTTCGAGGTGGAGGATTGGATCTAGCACCAGCAGATGAAAAACTTATTAAAGTTGCGTATCCACTTTCTATGCAATCATATTCTAGAACTGTTGTTTCTATTATGGCAAAAAAATATGCAATGGGAATCAATCATTCATTGATAGATATTCCTATGGGACCAACTGCCAAGGTTCCTGATATGAAAACAGCCAAACGACTCAAGAAAAAATACGAATACGTAGGGAAAAAACTTGGAATGAAAGTAGTAGTAGAAATTACCAATGCCAAAGAACCTATTGGTTCGTGAATTTGAGCTACGCTTCAAGTAAGAGAAGTGCTTAGAGTTTTGCAACAACACGAACTTAGACCAATGGATTTGCAAAATAAAGCATTACATCTTTCAGCAAAAATTATAGAACTTGTTGGTATGGCAAAAGGTAAAAAAGCATACGAACTTGCTTATCAACAACTTAAATCATGAAAAGCTTGGAAAAAAATGCAATCAATTATCAAAGCTCAATGATGAAAAAACCCAAATATTAATTCAGAAGAATTAGAATTAGCAAAATACAAAAAAGAAGTAAAAGCAGAAAAAGATGGTGTAGTGAAGTCAATTGATATGAAACTTATTAATCTTACAACAAGAACTTTGGGGGCTCCTATCGACGATCAAGGATGACTCTATCTTCACAAAAAAACAGGTGATAGAGTAAAGAAAAACGATATTATCTACGTAATGTACGCCAATCAACAAAACAAAATTGATATGGCTTTGGAAAATTTAAAAGGAAAGAAAATGTACGAAATCAAATAAGTCTTTAACTAATATATTAAAATGCCTCAGATTATCGCCACCCTATGACCATCTACACTCTCACCAGAAATCTTAAAAGAACTGTATAATCAATGAGTTCATATGTTAAGACTCAATTTTACGCATGAAACAAGTGAATCAGCTGTTGTAAAATTGGCAATAATTCGTGAAGTTGAACAAGAAATTGGTGCAAAATTTGAATTTATGATGGATGTCGAATGACCGAGCATCAGAACAGGAAAACTTGATCGACCAAGATTATACAAAAAAGGAGATAAGTTTAAATTATATGTTGTAGAAAAAATAATGGAAGATGATGCTTTATTTTGTGATTATCCAGGACTTATCAATAACGTGAAAGTAGATGATATTATAAGAATCGAATCAGGTCTTTTTGATACCAGAGTTCTTGAAAAATGATCAGATTATATTTTGTTGGAAGCCTTAAGTGATTTTAAAATGACATCCAAAAGACATATAAATCTGCCATGAATTCATATAGATTTACCAACAATAACTGAAAAAGATAAAAAAGATATTGCTTATGCGTTGGAAGCAAAATTTGATTATATAGCGATTAGTTTTTGCAGAAGTGTTGCAGATATTCAAGAAGTTAGAAATTTAATTAATAATTCAAATCAGATCAAACTTATCGCCAAAATAGAAAATCAAGAAGGACTCGATCATCTCGATGAAATTATTGATGCAAGTGATATGATTATGGTAGCAAGAGGGGATTTGGGAACAGAATTACCGATAGAAAAAATCCCAGAAATCCAGATGGATATCGTAGAAAAGTGCAAACTCAAACATACGCCAGTAATTATAGCCACTCAAATGCTCAGCTCCATGGTGACCAGTCCTGCGCCTACCAGAGCAGAAGTATCCGACATATTCCTTGCAACCCTCGAAGGCGCAGATTATTTGATGCTTTCCGAGGAAACCACGATTGGACTTCATCCTGTGGAAGCCGTAAAGATGATGAACCGTGTGATCGCCGAAGTCCAAAACGGTCGATAAATACACTACTGTCCAAATAAACTTTTAGAATAAAGATTCT
>CAZZEA010000042.1:0-6217 GCA_964652925.1 uncultured Candidatus Peribacteria bacterium
ATTTTTTTCGATGGTGTTTTTAATAAAGATAAAACTGCTGAAAACATCGTTTATTTTAAAAATATTGGTGTTGAATATCAAAAACCACAACACAACGCTGCATACTCAAATACAGAAAACACCATAGAAGAAACTATAAACAAGAAAACACAAAATCAAAGAAAAAATATAGAAGACATTAAAACACTTGAATATATATATAATCAAGAAAAATCTCCAATAATTTTAAAGGAAATAATTAAAAAACAAGCACAAAATTACAACTTCAATGAAGCTCGAAAAAATATAGAAAAACTAGAAAAAGAAGGAAGTTCAACAGATATACATTTGCTTTTATATGTTTTTTTAAACAGCAATAACTTAAATATAACACAAAAAGATGGTATTAAAAAATTTCTTCCTTTATTAGATGCTGCGGTACAAAATAATTTCATATGAAATCAAGATTACTTATTCTATATATGACTTGTAGAAATCCGAAATAGAAACTATACAAAAGCTTTAGAACAACGACAAAACGTAAAAACACCTCAATATCAAGCAATTATATCGAGCTTTAAAAACACAATTAAAGGGTACGATACAACAAAAGCTATACCAGCATATTATCAAGACGGTTTAGTAGCACTAACAGCGTTAAAAAACGGATATTTTACCATAGCAAGAAAAATAGCATTAGAAACAATTTTACAAGATGAAAACTATATTTTACCTTATCAGGTGCTTTCTTATGCCCATTTTGTGACAAACAATCGAGACACCGCTATAGAGTATTTTTTAAAACTCGTTAATTTCGACAAGAACAACAAAGAAACTTATCAATTTTTGATATGAACTTCATACTATCGAAAGCACGATTATACTTCATCAATACTCTACCTATCACAAAACAAAAGCGAAAAATATCAAACAGATACAATCAGATATATGATATCAAACTATTTAGAAATCCAAGAATACGAAAAAGCAATCCAATCTTGGCAAAAACTACTAGGGCAAAATAATATTACAAATTCTGATTTTTTCCTATATTTTTACAATACATTTTATAAAGGATACTTTTCTCAAAACGCGAAGATTTACGAATCAAATAAACAATTATCTGTTTTATTTTTACAAGAATGCGAAAAAAAATTATGAATAGATAATGATGTTTGTCTATATTGAAAAATCTGAGCTGACATTGTAAACAACAATCTTTCTCCATCCAACGAAATTGAACTTATAAGCCTGAGTGAATCGTATAATCAAAGTTATCTATATCATATTTTATGAGATTTTAATCTTAAGCAAGGAAAAAGTGAAGATGCTAAAAAGCGATATGCAAAGACGATAGCAAGTTCACAAGACGCCAAAGAAATTGATTTTGTACAAAAAAAATTAGCTAATTTTTAATCTTGTCATATAACTCATACCAATAATAAGCAAAAAAAGCCCTAATGAAACTACTCATATATGCTCACAAAATAACAAGTGCAAAGAACACAAAATAAACAATAAATTTTACCCACCACAGACCGATAATTCATCGTGATATAGAAAGATATATCAGAAAAATAGGTATTCCTATAATCAAAACAATATTCAAAGAAAAATTTATCAAAAGTAATGTTTGCATTTTCATATATTTAAAGGTTTCTTTAAACGTCTTCCAGGCATTACGAAAACTGGCTTTAATTGCATCAGACATACTCATTTGTTGAAGAACGATAAAGTATCTGGTATAAATTTTGAGTGTATTGACAGTCATCATAAGCAAAAACCAAAAAACAAAAACTCATATTATCCAAAAAGAGGTAACATGATCCAGTAAGAATACCTTATATGCCAAGATAAAAAAAGTTATTGGTGAAAAAACCAAACAGACAAAACCATATTCAAACATAGGAAAAAAGTATTTTAATACAGATTTTAGTGAATGACGAACACTTTTTTTCCAATGCAAATAATGAATAACAGCTGCTTGACCAACAGGATAAACAAACGAATATAAAACAAAAAGGAGAATTGTAATCCCAACAACCCAGGCAACAACATGATTTTTGTTTATTTCTTGGATAAGAAATTCAGCAATTTTACCAACATATAAACCATTCTCATAATGATTAACAAAAAGTTTATTAGTATTGAGTATCAACAACAACGTAACAATTAACGAATGAAAAAGAGAGGTCAAAAATGTTACTCTAATGATATTGGGATCAGAAGACATGTGTTGAATACTACGATGAATAACATCTTTATGCATATATTACAAACAATAATAAATCTGATTTACTATCATCATTGGAGACAAAGTTTCAAGAGAAAGTTACTATTCAAAGATTATATAAAAATTCTTAAGTTTTTTTGCATTTAACTAGGAAATCATTATAGTACACAAAGAAATATTCTTTATTTTTGTCTTGATAAAATATGATAAAGAAAGGAAACCCAAAAAAGAATTATATAAAGAATTCTTGATGAGAAGAAAACAAAAAAGAAGAAGATAAAGGATCAAAAACACTATCAAAATTAGCAAATGCAAAAATAGAGGAATCTCTAAAAGATTTTTGAAAATTAAGCGAAAAAGAAAGAAACAATATTCTCGATTCAGATGATTTTTTCGAACAATTTCGAGAGTTTTTCAAGCAAAAACATCCAAAAATATTGGACGAAATATGAAATGTAGATAACATGAAAATATACTTAGAAAACATAAAAAATATGTGATTTTCTTTTGAAAATATAATCAAAAACACCAAAGAACTTCACGAAGAATTTAAAGAAACTTCTGATGAAAAATCGACAATAACCAATAGCCTCAAAGAATTACAAAATTTTTGTGAGAATTCTGAAAACAAAATGCCTGCTTGAATTTTTAGTAATTTTGCAAATGAAATCTGACTTAAAACAACTCCAAACATAGAAATAACACAAGATACAAAAATAAGCAAAATAGGAGATCTTTTCAAAGCATGGAGAAGATTTATAGAAAACAACGATATAAAATTAAAAGATTATCAAAAGGCCGAGATACAAAATTTTGTATCTCCAAACTATTTACCTACAGAAAGGCTTTTGATAAGTGCGACGATCAAAAAAATCAAAAAAAATTTACCAGAAGAATTACATTGAGACTTTGACATAGAATTTCCTACTCCCATAGATATTCATTCTCGTTTTCAAAATCTCAAAGACTTGAAACAACGCCGAGTTGTTTTTATCGAAGAACATAAATCAACGATTGACAAGCCATTGGCAAAAAAACTAGATAAAATAATTATATCAAACTGAGATATTTACAAGGAACTGCAATACGAATGAGAAACAATAGATTTTTCTGGATGATTTTGAGAACAAACAAGAAATTTTAGAAAAATGTTTAATCAACTTGCAGGTCGTCAATTATTTGAAGAATCAAAAGAAAAATGAACGTATATAGAATATCACCTTCAACAAGTAGGAAACGAATTCAAAGCTTTTCCTCCTTATTTCAACGAAATACTAAACATATATCCATATAGCCATGAAAAAGCAATAAATGAGCAATCAACACACAAAGCGGAATATACTAAACAATCAAACATATTGTCAGAAAAAGAACAAGACCTAGAAAAAACAAATGTATCAGAAGAACAAAAGGAAACAATTCGCAAAGAAATTTTTGAAATAAAAGAAAAATTAAACGAAATCAAACGAAAAGCTTACGCAGATTATATTAAAACACAAAATAAAGAGATAGGGAACATTGTTGGTGTTTTGGTAAATAATAAATTTGATATCAGTACATTATCAAAGGAAGACCAACAAAAAATTCTAAACATTCTGATCGATTCAAAATTATGAGATAGTATAAAAAATAAGATTCCAAATATACTATGAATAGACAATAATGAATATCAAAATTTTATAAAAAAACTTTTTGATTTAGACAAAAAAGAGATTACTATTCCCACAACACAATATTGAGAAATACCAATCCAATTCGTTGAAAAAAATTTTTTGTGATGACCAACAAAAGAGCTTTTTGACGTTTGATCATGAAACAAAGCACTTAGTGAACAAAAAAATCTTCCTTTAAATTTTAGAATAAAAATAAGCGAACAAAATAAAGATTTTTTTGAAGATAATATTATTTTTGAAGAGTTTTTTGATACATTTCATAGCAAAAATTGACCAATAAAAATAAATGATGGCTACAAAGTTCGTATAAAAAACAAAGATGGAAAACCAGTCGAATGATATCTTTCACAAACACCACCAAAGCAAAAACAAGAGGATGAAGACTCTGTTTCATTACAGAAAGATTGATGGTTTTTATATTCAAAACCTGTCACAAGACCAGATGAAGATAGAGAAATAGTAACTCGAGATTGATCGACTGACGGAGATCCAGTGGTAATTTTAGCGAATGAAGAAAACGAAAACAAGTATGAAATAGATATTTTATCCAAAGAAATAAATCTGAATTGAGAGTGAATTTCTGGTTTACTTTTTTCTCATGTACTTTGAAAATACAACGAAAATAATAGTTTATCAAGAGAACAAGAAAAAAGAATAAATCAACAATTTTGAAAACTGCCTTGAGCTAATGTATATAAGGACACCATAGATAATTATATGCATATTATAAAAGAAGACGAAGAAAAGAAAACAGATAAAGAAAAAGAAGAATCAAACAATGAAAAAGATAAAAAAGAATTCTTAGAAGAGCGGAAAGAACTTGAATGATACCAAGAAAAAGATTACGAAAAAAACGATAAAGAAAAAACATATTGATTCAAAAAATGATCAAAATTATTGATAAGATGACCTGAAAGTTGATTTGATCCGACAGGGGTTTTTCAGTATTTCACAGCTGAAATCAAAGAAATAAAAGAAAATTCCTTTAAACTAAAATTTACATGAAGTGAACAATCACTAGGAGAATACGAATGATTCGAGCCCGAAATTCCGCTAAGTAAGGCATGAATAAAAAAAATTAAAGATATTTTTGAAAACAAAGTATATAAATTACCAAATGAAGCTACTTGTAAAAACATAACCGATTTACTTCCCGCTATGGAAACAGCAGCTATAGACTGAATAAATCCAAGCGAAAGTTTCAAATGAACAAGTCGAAATGGAAATAATTTCAACATAAGTATTGGTAAAGAACAAAATAAACCAGTATCTTATTTTGGTATTGTGGAATCAAAACCAGGAGAAGATTGATGACAAGAAAGCAAAACGGCGTATATGTACAAAGTAGAACACGAAGCGGGAAAAAACAAATTTAAAGTAACAGCTAATGATGACAAAAAAACAGTTTTACACCTCGATTATCCAAGTTTTATTTTATTTATATCAAGCAGAAAACTTCAACCACAAACAGAAGAATCAGCAAAAGCTATTAATATAGAAAAAAGCGATTGACCAGATCTTAAAGAACCAAAAAAACGAAAATGATGTAGTTTTGCTAGTATTATTGGGTTATTCAAGAATTTTGGTAAAAAAATAGGAGATGGTCTCAAAAAATACGAAGAAGAGCAAGTAGAAGATTTGACTGATAATATTTTTTATCATGGAAAGCTTTTTCACACATTAGCGTGAATAATGCCAACAACAAAACTTAAAACTGCATTTGGAAATGCTGGTGATGAATACATGACAGAAAGAGACAATAAGACCTGGAAAAAAATAGAAAAATATCAAAAATTTTTCGAATCAGAACCAGATTTTGGAGGAAAATATATGCGAGAAAAAAACATCAAACCATACTTAAACGGTGATAAAAAATTCAAAGATCATCATCAAGCTGCTGCTATGTTATTGGTAACTATAAAAAAATGAAAATGACCCTACAGTAGAAATACAGATCGAGCTGGTAAATGAATGTGGGTTAGAGCGCTTTTTTGAGAAGCTCATCAAGCAAGATATTTGACTATGAAACAAAAACTCGAAAGAGAACTTCAACAATGATATAAAACGTATGGACAAGTATGGGCTGATGATCTGCAAAATGAAATTTTAAAACTCGAAATGAAATATATCACTCACTGTATTGATGGAAAACAACTTAGAGTTGGTGATGACGATGTAGCAAGATTAGAGTGAATGTACTCCAAAAAATTTGCTAGAGAACTAGAAAATACTTCAAACGAATTTTTTTCTTCGATGGTAAGCAAAAGTTATGAATCAGCAAAAACATATAGTTTTGAACTAGCAAGATTTGAATATTTTAGATTATTATGAG
>CAZZEA010000043.1:0-6172 GCA_964652925.1 uncultured Candidatus Peribacteria bacterium
TTTTTTAGATGTTAGTTCACTGAAATCATATCCAACCATAAAACGTCTAGAAGGCGTGTACGGTTTATACTTTTTTATTGCCATTTTTAAATACTAATCAAAACATAAATATATTATAATCCAATTTCTATTTTGTCCTTTTTAGACAAAGTAACAACAGCTTTTTTATAAGCCTTTCTAACCAAACCTCTTTGAGTTCTGTTTTTTGAAACAACGTTTACTATATTAACAGATTCAGGAGTAACTTTATACAAATATTGAATAGCTGCTTTTACATCGTTTTTATTTGCACCTTTGTGAATTTTAAAACAATATTTATTTGCAGTATCATGAAATTTGTATGTCTTTTCCGTTACTATAGGAGCCAAAATAACATCATATATTGAGAATTTTTTCACTATTTTATTCTCAATATTTTTTTTAGCTCTTTGTTGTAATTTTTTAGTGAATACCATGCTTATTTTCGTAAGATCAAATAAACTATTTTGAATTAATTGCAATCAAAGCTTTTTCAAAGAAAACAACTTTGTTTGCTGACATTAAATCCAAAGGATTTAAATATCAAGCTCTAATATATTTTACATTTTCAATATTTCTCAATGATTTTTCTATATTTTCGTTTTTAGAATCAAAAACAAATAATGTTTTTTTTCAATCAACTCAAATATGTTTTATCACATCAAGAAGCTCTTTTGTTTTTGGTTCAGACATTTCAAAATCTTTTAATCATAAGATTGCTTTGTCTTTTGCCTTTAGAGTAATAATACCAGCTAGAGCCAATTTTTTTGCTTTTTTATTCATAGATTTTTCGAAATTTCTTTCTCATCTAGGACCAAAAGCAACTCATCAACCTTTTCTTACTGGAGAATTTCTATCTCAAGCTCTCGCATTTCCTGTCCCTTTTTGCTTGAAGATTTTTTTTCCAGATCAAGCAATATCTCCTCTTCATTTTGTACAAGCAATATTATTACGAGCATTGCTTGATTGTAAAAGAACATATTCATGAATCAATCATTCATTTATTTTCTCATCTGCAAAAATACTTTCATCCAAATTTACAGTAGAAACAACTTTTCATTTTTTATCATATATATCCACAGAATATACCATTTTATATAAATTAAGAATTAAGAATTAATTTTGAAACAACTAGCGCAAAGAAATCTTTAACATACCATTGTAAGCTCAAGGCAATGATCACTTTAGAGCAATAATTTGTTCTTTATCTGTTTTTACCACATCAACAACTTTTATATCCTTTAATGTAATACTATCCATACCCATATGTCCAGCATGAGGATGTCATTTCAAAGTTCTTCTTGGTTTTCTATTACCCTTTGAACCTCAAGTTCTTGTAAACTTATGACCATGTGTAGCTCATCATCATCTGATATTGTATCTCTTAACCATACCTTGAAAGCCTTTTCCTTTTGAAACTCAAGAAACATCAACAGCTTCTATTCATTGTATAACATCTACGTCAAAAATTTTACCAATCTGATTATTTTGAACATAGTCAGACGCAACTTTAAACTCTACCATATCTTTGTAAACAACTTTCTTTCATTTTTTTGATTCTTTTTCTTTCTTTCAAACTCACACAACAACAGCAGTATATCCATCTTTTTCTTGTGTTTTATATCTTACTATTTCTTGTGGTACAATCTTAACTAGTGTTACTGGAACAAATTTATCACCTACCCACACTTTTGTCATTTCTTGTTTTTTTACCACCAATCATCATTTATTCATTAGTACAATTATTCATTAAATTAAAAGAAAAACTAGATTAAAAAACCTTAACATCAACTAGAACTCAAACAGGTATTGCCAAATTCTGCAAATATTCCATTGTTTTTGAGCCAGTTTCTACAACATCTATCATTCTAGAGTAAGTTATTCTTTCGAATTGTTCTCTAGCATCTTTATGCTTAAAGTTAGCTCTTAAAACCGTATATAATTTTCTTTTCTTTGGCAAAGGGATTGGTCATTTAATTTCAGCTCATGATTTGATAAGCAAACCAATAACTTTTCACACTGAAGACTCCAACATTTTTGCATCATAACTTTTTAACTTAATCCTCAATTTTGCCTTTGTATCTTTTTTAGACTTAACAGCAGGTTTCTTTTCTGACATATCAAAAAACAAGTAAATAAAAAACTTAATGTTTAGGTCCTAATCCCGCCTTACGACGGAATCAGGCTCTAAATAATAAATTAATCGTTAATTTTTGTAACTACTCAAGCTCCAACAGTTCTTCCTCCTTCTCTAATTGCAAATCTCAATCCATCTTCCATAGCAACTGGATAGATAAGTTCAACATCTATTTTTGCATTATCTCCAGGCATAATCATTTCAACACCTGCTTTTAATGTAATATTTCCTGTAACATCAGTTGTTCTCATATAGAATTGCGGTCTGTATCAAGTCATAAATGGAGTATGTCTTCCTCCTTCTTCCTTCTTCAACACATACACTTCAGCTTCAAATTTTTTGTGAGCCTTAACAGTTCCTGGTTTACAAAGAACTTGTCATCTTTCAACATTATCTTTATCTATACCTCTAAGAAGAAGTCCAACGTTCATACCAGCTTCAGCTGTATCGAATTGTTTGTGGAACATTTCTACCCCAGTAATAACTGTTTTTTGTGGTTCAGCTCCTAATCCAAGAATTTCAATTTCATCATTCATTTTGATAACACCTCTTTCAATTCTTCCTGTAGCAACAGTTCCTCTACCTTTAATAGAGAACACATCTTCTACTGGCATCAAGAAAGGTTTTTCATTATCTCTTACAGGAACTGGAATATACGTATCAAGAGCATTTAATAATTCCCATATAGGTTTTGCAGCTCCTTCAGCATCTGTAGGATTTTCAACCGCTTTAAGAGCAGATCCTCTAATGATAGGTACTGGTGTATCCAATCCATATCCTTGTTTTTTCAACAAATCTCTAATTTCTTCTTCAACTAGATCCAACATATCAGGATCATCAACCATATCACATTTATTCAAGAATACAACAACTTTTGGAACATTAACTTGTTTAGCCAAAAGAATGTGTTCTCTTGTTTGAGGCATAGGACCATCAGTTCCAGCCACAACGAGAATAGCTCCATCCATTTGTGCAGCACCAACGATCATGTTTTTAACGTAATCGGCGTGTCCTGGACAATCGATATGAGCGTAATGTCTTGTGTCAGTTTCGTATTCAACGTGTCTAGTGTTGATTGTAATTCCTCTTGCTTTTTCTTCTGGAGCATTGTCGATTTGATCATAAGCAGTAGCTTGTGCAAATCCTTTTGTAGCAGCAACTGTTGTAATTGCAGCTGTTAATGTAGTTTTACCATGATCTACGTGACCGATAGTACCTACATTTACGTGTACTTTTGCCATAACAAAATGTATTAAAAAATTAAAATTAAATACTTTTGGACAATCTGAATGTGTTTACTGATTTGTCTTCTTATTGCAAGTCTTTTTTGTAAAAAAAGTTTTGTCTCGTAACCTATGATTGCTCATTATTTTGAGCGGATCATTGTTTTCGAAACGTTATTCACCAGTAATTAATCTATAAATAGATCATTGTACTAGCAATTATAACAATAGACAAACGTAGACATTCGGGGATGCGGGACTCGAACTCGCGACCTCCTGGTCCCAAACCAGGCACTCTAGCCATCTGAGCTAATCCCCGAGATAATAAGTGGTGCCAGGGGGCAGAATTGAACTGCCGACACAAGGCTTTTCAGGCCTCTGCTCTACCACTGAGCTACCCTGGCTTATAAAGTGGTGGGCATAGGTGGACTCGAACCACCGACCTCGTCCTTATCAGAGACGCGCTCTAACCAACTGAGCTATATGCCCTCAAAGTCATTTTTTAGTACTGCAAAAAATGTCGAAGCGGAACACTATATATAAATATAGACAAAAAATGCAAGGGAATTTTTATATATTTATTCAGAATTTTTATTTTGTACGAATATCTTTGATTGTTTTGTCATATCAAACAGCCTGTAATGCAAAGTTAACTCTTTTAAGTAATTCTTGTTTTTCTTGAAAAATTTTTATCTTGAGATGTTGCTGAGTAGTTTTGATAAAAAGAATATCGAATCTCAGAGAACCATCAATCAGTAAAGGATTTTTTGTAAATCAAAAATAGTCTCTAACCGCATTGAGTGCTATCACTCCGGTCATATTTTTGGTAAGATGTTTTTTTGCTATTACTTGGCGAAGTTTGTCTTTTAGGAGTCGCATAGTTTTAAATTTATGATTAATAATTTACAATTTATAATTAATGAAAAAGATTGTGTTTGCAATAAAAACTAAAATATGTATAAGAAACAAAATTTAGAATCTGATTTTATTTTTCTACCTTATATATATAAATGAAGAAATTATTTTGACTTTTGATTTTGGTAGCACTGTTTTTTTCTCAATGATTATTACTTAATACAACACTTTGACAAACAAATCAACCCATGGGAATAACAATGAATAAAACTTGTTTATTAAACTGACAATGTAAATTCAATATTTATCAATTTTTGGGTATTAAAACAAGTGTGGCTGATGCCAGTTCTCCAGAATTATTTGTACAAGATATTTTGTTATCTGCTACATTTTTTATAGGAACAGTAGTGACAATTACGTTTATAGTATCTGGTCTTATGTTTATTTTTGCTTGAGCAACAGGAAAAGATCCAACAAAAGCAAAAGCATGAATCAAAAATTCACTCATTGGATTACTAATTGTAGTCTGTTCATATTCTATAATTAGAATCGTACAATACATTGCAAAAGGACTTTAATTTATTGTAAAATTTTCTATGAAAATAACCTATATCTCTATTTTTCCTGAAATATTTAAAAGTTTTGTGACAACTTCGTTGGTTGCCAAAGCCCAAGAAAAAAAACTACTTTCTTTTGAAACCATAAATCCAAGAACTTTTTGTACAGACAAACACAGGCAAGTTGATGATGAAATTTATTGATGATGAACTGGTCTTTTGATGAAAGCACAACCCTTGATAGATGCTGTTGAATTTGCAATAAAAGAGAATAAACTTAATAAAAGATGTAAAAGACGAAGAATAATTTTTCTTTCTCCAAGCAAAGAAATTTTTGATCAAAAAAATGCTCATGAGTTTGCAAAAATGAAACATATTATCTTTGTTTGTGCAAGATATGAAGGAATTGATTCCCGTTTTGAACAGTACATGATAGATAATTATCCCAAACATTTTGCAAAAATTTCACTAGGAAAATTTATTACGCTTGGTGGTGAATTTCCTGCCATGACTATGACTGAAGCAATTGTGAGATTGATTCCAAACGTCATCAAAGAAGAAAATAGCCGAAAAGACGAAAGTTATAGTGTAGAAAAAAACATGAATAATTTGGAATATCCTCAATACACAAGACCCGAAATTGTCCAATGATACAAAGTCCCTGAGATTCTTTTGAGCGGACATACCAAAAAAATTGAAGAATGGAAGTGAAAAAACACAATATCTTTATAAGCTTTTAACCGTACTATGAAAGGATTCCTCTACTTTGGAAGATTGGAAAAGGAAAAATGATTTGACGCGATTCTGGGGATGATTCGTATGTTTTTGTATAGAGATGAATTACCTTTCTCTCTTTTTGTTTTCGGATCTGGAACCTACGAAGAAAAACTCAAAGAACTAGCAGCAAAATCTAAGAATATTCACTTTTTTGGATGGAAAACCCTACCAGAAATCAAAAGGTATGTGGACAATTGTGAATATTGTTTGATGCCGTCTACATTTTTGGAAACCTTTTGATTGACCGCTTTGACAGCTATATCTTGGGGACTTCCTGTAATAGGATATAAGAAATGATGATTAGTGCCATTTATACAAGAAGATCTGGATTTGGAAACATACGAATGACTTTGCACCGATGAAAAGCTATTTAGTTGTGTGACCAAATTATTGGAAGAACCAACAAAAAAAAGAAAACCAATCGTAGATATAAAAGATTACAGCAGAGAAAATCGGATTATTAAATTATTGCCCCATATAGGAAAGCATAAAAAAATACTTCTCGTTAGTGATTTTATAAATAAAGTTTGAGGGATTGAAACCTATATTCACGACGCGAGAGAGCTTTTGGTGGAACATTGATATGAAGTAAAAATACGAGGTAG
>CAZZEA010000044.1:0-6154 GCA_964652925.1 uncultured Candidatus Peribacteria bacterium
AAAAATTCACTCAACAAAAGTTCCTCATTTAGAATTTGTACTACTAGAAGAAAACCAAACATATTTATAAAGAATAAATATGCTAACTATAACCCATAATATCAGCGATATAAAAAACACATATCTCAGAGTTCTTTTAATATGATGTTTATCAAAATTAAACATATAACTATTTACTATAAGGTAAAAGTAATGAAGCTACCAAGAAAATTATTCCAGCAATAGTAGCTATTTTTTTAACTTTTCCTTCTAAAGATTTTTTACTACCATATTCGTTTCAACCAGCCATTCCTCATATACCCATTCAAATTCATCCCTTAGGAGACATTAATAAGGCTGATCATATAAAAGCAATTCCCGATAGAACCATAATAATAATCAACAATGTACGCATTAAAAAATATGTTCAAAATATAAAAAAACGTATGCATTATACCATACGTTTTTTCTTTATAAAATCAACTAATTATCTATTAAACTAAGTCTAGTTAATAATCAAGAAGTTTGTAATAATATATCAAGTTCCAATAGTAAGTATTCCTATAAAAATATATAATAAGCTGTTTTTGATTTTTTTCATAGCATCTGGACTATCTGGTTTAAGTAATAGTTGAAATGCTTGTACTAATATCATAATGAGAATAACCAAAGCAGCTAATCCCATTGCCCAGTTGATAATTTCATAGAGGAGGGGTAGGTTTTTGTTTGCAAAAATACCAGAACCTATCTCTCATAAATTACTAACAGATTTAACTACATCAGCTTGTTTACCATAGATAAATTCTACAACTTGTTTCGCTCCTATAATAATAAACATACCAAGCACATTCCAAGCCATAATAGTTCCTGCTTTCTTTTTCGAGTCTTCATCAGAACCGAAGACAAATGTTAAAGCACGAGAAGCTAAAATAACAAACAACACCCCAAGAGCCAAATAAATAGCTAATTTAATAAATGGGAATACTATTTTTTCATATATTTTTTGTGCTATTTCATATCATTGTACTGAATTATATCAAAGATTTCATTCCAAGAAAATATTGCTGTATAGTGTGGTTGAGATGAATTTAGCACTCATTATTAAAATAATTCCAAGTATTCAATAAGTAATATATTTTGTTCATTCACTAATTGCTTTTTCATCGCTAGAAAAAAATATTTTATAAAATCCTAATAATGCAATTAAGATACCTAGTGTAATTATAAGAGGGACGAGTACGTCAATAATCTTTTTAATCAAAAAATCTTTTACTGTATCAGCTCAAGGTGTTGCGCTAACTTCACTTAAGATTTCAGGAGCATCTAAATTTCATTTAATACTATCAACAGCTCTATTCATAGCTATATCAAATCTTTCTGCTTTTATAACCGAAACGGTTGTAGTTCGTGTATTGTTTGATTTATCAGTTTCTCAATCCCAAGCTTTGAGTTCGCATGATATTTTTTTATCTCACAAGGATTGGGTAAAAATATCATTGAGAACAATTGGTTGATTCAAAACCGTTCACGGATTTAGTGTGAATTGAACTAATTTTTTTGATTCATATATTTTTAACTTTTGTCAGTTATCCATTTCCCAATAACAAGTCAGAAATCAGGGAGCTACATTAGTTCAGTTTACCAACGTTGTTCATCGGTTTTTCATTATAGCTTGTAAACTAGGGCTTGAATATTGTGCAACTCAAGTAAATCATCATAAAAATTTAACATCGAGTCTAAGATCTACTCAATCGACCAATCATCAAGTAACCTGACATCCCAAATATTTAAATATACTCCAATTTCATATTATAGCACCATTATTACAAGATAATGTTGTAGATATTTGATCGCATGTTTTTGGGTACCATACTAATTCTTGAGAATATGTTGTGATGGTTCAAGAATGAAGAACATTGGTTCATCAAACAGTACAATCAGCAGGAAGTCCATCTAAACAAGTATCATAGGGATATTCATTAAAATCTCCTATAAAAACTCCATTAGTACAAGAAAACATAGATGCAATATTAATGCATTTTTTGGGATAAATACTTGTTAAGTTAGAATAATAAATTCAAGATCGTCAGTGAGGATAATTGCTATTGTTGACTGTACATTCCTTAAATCCAAGATCCTGACATCAGCTATATGTTGACGTAGCATTTCATCATTGTCGATTACCATTGCTACATGTCAGCGTAACCTTTAATTCATCACAAGTTTGAGTATTTGTCGAGGTATTAGAAGAATATCCATTTACTATTCATCAATTAGAGACAAACTGTACTTGCCAAGGATGAAGACATTCACTTTCTCTTCTTTCACGGCATGTTTCATAAGGATATTCATCAATATCAAATCAATTTGGGCTTATAAAATCACCATTTTTACATTGAAAACTCACCAATGACTCTGTACATGTTGTAGAATAATCAGAAACATTTATACTATAAAATCCAGTATAATCCAAATGAGATATGAAATTTCATGAGGGTGTCTGACATGGTTCTGTTTCTTGAGCAAAACTCAGAGAAGAGAACAAAGATCAAAGTAAAAGTGATAAAGCAAAAAGAAAACCATAAAAAATACGTTTCATTGTTATTTTTTTGAAGTAAAAGGTTTGATTATTGTCGTAACAAGTAGTATGATTTCTCTCATTATAGGTAGTGCAGGACTACGTCACCAGATAAATATCATTACGCCATATCTCACCAATAAAAGTAAAACAGCAAAAATGCTTAATCATGGCATATTTCAGAGATCTACTTGTCGTAATAGAAGAATTATAGATAACAATCATAATCAATATTGTCGTTGAATTCCACCAAATTTCTTAATATCATACAAATATTGATATTCTTTTTTTGTATTTTCTATCAATAGTTTCCAATAAGGAAGATTATAGTTACCATGGAATATAAATTCAATACTTCACCATACATATGCCCATATTTCTTCGGGGTTCTTATAAAATAATTTATTAAAAAATTCTGGTATTGATGTGGGTAGTATATTTATATTTCAGAGTAATGTAATAATTCTTATTAGCATTGCTATTCAAATAAAAACGGTGATTATTGATGTTGAGAAAAAGCAAGAAAAACCAAAAATAATCCATAAAAACAAAGATTCTTTGACGAGTACATCAGGTTTTTCAAAATCATGTTTATTATACCAAAGATATATAGAATACCCAGGTAAATAAGATAATATTTTGTGTAATTTATCAGTAGTATCATAGTTCTCAAAGTTGTTTTCAGAATAAGATGTATGTATAATTTTGATTTCTGTAATTGCTCATATACATCATATCGTCAAAAGAGTAATTAATATTCCAACAATAATTTGATACGCCGTTTCTACAGTAGGCATAGAATAAAAATAAGATACAATTCCAGAAGCCAGAGCTAATAATAACAGAACAATATGGATCCATCATAAAGAAATATATGAATGTACAAAATCTAGTTCGTTATTATCAAGCTCAAAGTCGTTTTTCTTGAGTAAATGTTTGATAAATGGAGAAAAAAACATCAAAGAAGCCAGACTTAGTTGAATTTTTAGTGATTGATTATTTGTGTTTTTCTCAATATCCATTACTATATAAAAGAGAATATAAATATATTTTCCAAGAGCTAAATACTAAAAACTATTTAACATCAGTAGTTATAAATTCTTTCTCAGTTGGAGAAGCCAGTACTTTTACCCCTACGTGCTGTTGCCCAGCAAAAATCAACCCTTCTCCAACCCCACAAGATACCAATCTTCTTTGTTCTGCCTCAGATAATCAAAGTAAATCATTGAGAGATTTGATAGAAGTAGTAGACTGCTTGAGAAGAACTTGTAATGATGAATTTGAAAGAATTGGTTTTCCATATTTACTTCTTACAAAGTCTTCTATATCTTGAGAAATTGTAGTAATTCCAAGTCCATATTTTCTTGCTCTTTTGATAAGTCCAAATAAGAATTCTGCAGAAGTTTCATGTTGAAGCATAATCCAGGCTTCATCACAAATAAGTAATCTTTTTTTCTTATTTGCTCTTACTTTTGTCCAGATAAAGTTCAAAACGTTGAACATGGCTGGGGTTTTAAGTACTTCTTCAAGGTCTCTAATACTAAATACCGTCATTGAATTATTGATATCTACGTTTGTATAATTATTGAAAAGTTTTCCAAAGGTTCAAGTTACGTACTTACTTAGCTTAAGAGCAATTTTTTCTCATCAATCCATCCCATCAAGAACATTCATCAAATCTTCCATCAAAGGAGGTTGTTTTCCTTCATACGACATTGCTTCCAAAGAAAATCATTTTAATCAATATATGCTTTGAATTGCTTTATCCAAAAGCGCTTCTTCTTCTACACTTAAATCTCCGATAAGTAGTTTAATCAGACCAATAAGCGTCATAATTTGACTTCTCAAAAGATCTCCTTTCCCATATTCGATATCGCTAATTTGTGGAGGAATATCAAAAGGGTTGATAAATTGTTGTGAACTAGTAGCAATATTTACATACGTTCCACCAACTTTTTCAGCAAGTGTTTTATATTCGTTTTCGGGATCAATAATCAAAATATCAATTCCATTGAGCAAATATCTAAGTACTTCAAGTTTTACCGTAAATGATTTTCCGGCTCCAGATGTCGCCAATACACAGCTATTCATATTCGGAAGTTTTGAATTGAATCTATCAAAAATAACTAGTCATCACGTATGTGCGTTGATTCCATATAAAATTCCAGTTTCACTAAGCATATCATTTGAAATAAAAGGGAAACTTCCAGCCAGAGATGAGGTTACACTGCTTCTACTAATACCAAGATCATCTATACACAAGGGAAGGGTACTAGTAAATCATTCATCCATTCTTTGAGTAGCATTTTTCATTTTAATACCATATCCTGATAGCTTTTGTTCGATTTTTTTACCTTCTTCTTTGAGTTTATCTTCTTTTTCTTCGTATACATTTACATAATATGATGTTTCAAAATATCTTTCTTCACGAGTTGTTAGTTTTTCTCTAATCATTTCTACATCTTTGTATTGTTGTTCAACTTCAGTATCAAGGGTAATTCCTTTTTCCATTGCATCTTTAATTTCAGCTTTAAGCTGAGTAGCTCTAGTTTTGAGCATTGATTGAATTGCTGCATCATCTTCTGGATAAATAAACCAGCTCATATCCCATTTTGCATGGAAACTCAAAATATCTCTTGTCCAAAGAGCGTCAATATATGATGGGTAACTTTGTACATAATACGTTTTTCCAAAAAGTCATGAAGTGTTGAAATAATTAGGTTTATGTTCCCAAAAGGAAGGTGCGATATGTGATTTATAATCATTGATAACCGAGGTATATTGTTTTTCTACTTCAAGAATATATTGTCTGAGTTTGCTAGTAAGTTTGCTATCACTGTATTCTTCATCAGGCAATTCCAAAAGATATTTTACTTGGTCTTTGAGTTCTTTATCTTTGATGCTACTATTTTCTTGAACAACAGGAGTTCAACTTCAATTTTCAGTTTTTGGTACTGCAGCACTAGGAAAAAGGGTTGCAAAAAAACTATCAAAAAGTCATCAAATTCATCCAGAAAATTTTTTTTGAGTTTCTACTTGAAGTATATAATTAGGCTTGCCTCAGTTGGGAATTTGTTGGGTATAATTCGTATCGAACATTAGTTCTTTTATCTTATCCATTATGTATTTTTAATATAAAATAACTCTATGTAATTATATTCAAAAATGGATAAAGAACAAAATTGATAATATATTTGTTGTTATTTTGATTTGACTTTGTTTGTATATTGTGTATAAGATAGGAAACTCTAAAACGTAAGATTATGAATGTATATGTAATTTCAGGTGGCACACCTATTTCGCCTTTATGCTGGAAACAGGCAAAAGCGTCATGCTTAGACCTCCACTATTCAGAAATCAAAAACAATGATTTGCTTAAGTTGGGGAAAATTGTTGTAGAATCAACTGAGAAAAAAGTAAAACTCTTCAAGGTCATTGATGGCGAGCTCAAAAGCTTTTTGGTGGAGAAAATATTTCCTTCGGCTGAAAGTTCCATTGAATGCTATATTAGTAAAGCTCTGGAGCATTTCGAAAAAATTGAGTGTGTTACTATTCCCGTTAGAGTTCCGGAAGTAGCTGCTATTTCCTAATTCAATT
>CAZZEA010000045.1:0-6125 GCA_964652925.1 uncultured Candidatus Peribacteria bacterium
AGTTGTAAATAAATTAACATTAGTTGAATTAGTAAAATTATTTCATCAGTCTATTACAAACGATCATCATGATGGTGGTGTAGGATCTGTTCAAAATAATATTGATCTATTTGTTTCATAAAGTCAGTTTGTATCGGTTCTTCATAAAGAATAAATATATTTTCAAACTGATAGTCATGTATGGTTTCTTGTAAATTCCCGCTTGTTTGTATTATATTTTTTGAAATTCATCTGATATGCAGCATTCATTTCTTCTTGACTTAAAACGCGTTTGTAGATAAATACCTCATCTATCATTCAAGAAAAAAATTCAGATGATACATTAAAAGCTCCTATTACTAAAGCACTTGATGCTGGTTGTCTTAATGCTCAATAGTTTGCAGATACTGTTTGTGATTGTCAATCTTTGTAAAAAACTAGATTTGTTCCATCGTAAGTAACTCCAACAAATTGTCGTACATTTGTAGATAATGGCAGGTTTGTTGCTGAAAATTGAAATAAGTTTGATGCTGTATTTGTTCCTATGAATTCTAAATATCAGTTAGTATTTATTCTGAAATTATAAGAATCATTGTATCTACTTATCATCCTTTGATTTGCTAAAACCCTAGTAGGTTTTATCCGCATAAATATGCTTACATAACTAGCATTTAATAATGAACTTGCATTAAATCCTAGATATTGATTAGTTCAGTTTAATATGTATGTTCATCCATATTTTCCGCTACTACTCCAAGTTGGTGAATTTAACATAATGGTGCTTAAATTATTTGGTCACATATCTTTAAATGATGAGTTTGTTTCTCATAAAGCACTTATGTTGTCTAAATTTATCATAGCTATTAAATCACTATCATATATATTAAACAGTGCTCATGGTTCTCTGTTACTCTTAAAAGAGCTAAGTCATGTAGCAGTTATATCTGCTTTTTCGGTAAATGAATAAGGAGTTGTTGTTTTCCGTAAACCATCATTAGGTGTTGGTGTTATAAATTCAATAGGATTTGGGTTTATTTGTTGGGAATACGTACTAGCACTCCATGAGGTAGTATTACCCAATCTATCTTTTGATCTAACAAAATAATAATATGTTGTTCCGACAGTTAAAGAAGAAAATGTTGCAGACGCGGAAACACTTCGACCTGCACTTGTGCATTTATCTGTTGTATTTGAAGTACTTCTACAGAATTCATATTGTACTCATCAAACTCAACCATCAGTAGAGGTTGAACTATAGACGGTATTGCTTGTTCCTATTGTAGTTGATGGTTCTTCTGTCATAGTTGGACTAGATGGGGCAGTATCATCGTAATAATAATTATCTATTGCTCACAATATATATATTGGCCCGATTAACTGTATATTATTGCGTAATGGTATAATATTTTTTGTTAGTCATCATTGGGGTGATATGAGTTCATCTTCTACTGAAATACGAAATTGTATAGAGAAATCAGCATTTGTTGAATAATTTTTATAACAGGTAACATTGTCTATCCCAAGTATATAATCTGTAATTTCTCGTATTCATCAATTTATTCTTACTGTACAATCATAAAAATATGAACTGATAACAAATTCATCTGCTATAGTTATTGCTCCATTGAAATAATTTAGATATGAATTACCTGCTGAAATATAAGAAAAATGATCGGTTGGTATTTGTACAATATTGGTTCACGATTTTTCTTGTACTTCAAAGACTCATAATTCTTTCCAGGTTTCTCCATCTTCTGAAGAATATATTGTTGGATTATCTCCTGGTTTATATCAATCTATAGGCATTTCTACTATTGCATATACTGATTCTCCACTTTGATTAGTTAGCTGTAGTCATTTTTCTAAAGATCCTACTTTAATAGTGTTTGCACCTCTTATTCTTGATCATGAATGATTAAATCCATTTTTAGTATCTTTTTTGGGAGCTATAAGTATTCAATCATATATTTCTCCATCATCTGTTTTAAATATGGTTCCTTCAGGGATGTCTACTTTGATTTTTTCATCCAAAGATTCTAGGGTGACAGCAACGGGTATTTTCCCTTTACTTTCCGATAAATCCAAGGCTGTTTTTCCTTTGAATTTTGTTTCTTGTTTATCAAAACGCTTCCAAATAAATTCAGATTCTGTTATTTCTTTTTCTTCTTTTACTTTGGTTGGTTCATTGGTTATCGAAAATTCTTTGGTTGTTCTAGTATCAAGAATAGTCTTTTTTTTCTTTTTTTGAAGGAGTGTTAAAATGTTTTTTTCTTTTTTTTCTGTACTTACTTTTTTATCTTGTTTGTCATTTCAAGATAAGATTTCATTATTTCATGTGGTTTCTTCATTCTCTTGAATTGTTTTGAAATAGTGACTATTTGTGATTATATTATCGAAATCTTCCATATAGACACCAAATCTTATTTGATCGTAACTAAGAACTTTGTTGATAGTATTTCCTGTTGTTGCTATGTATATTCCATAATTATTTCCTGTATGTATTCATTCATATCCATTTAATTCTCATTCTAGTATAATATTTTCTATGATGTTATTGGATCAAGAACTTATTTTGATTGTTGCTCATTGTTGGTCCTTGGTGTAGAGGTAAATTTCTCATGTAGATCCTATAATGACTGTACAATTTTCGGTTATTTTAATCATATAGTCAAAAATATATGATCAGGGTTCTAATATATATGTTGTATTTCCTGCAGGATATTCTGGTAAAATATTATTTCATCCTGAGGAATAGATAATTATGTTCTCTCAGTAAGTACAGGTATTTTCATATGTTTCTCCAAGATATTCTAAGGTGTCTTCTAAAATGGTGTTTAGTTGGTTCGTGGCTCATGAAGTATTTTCAATAGATAATATTTCTTCTTTCTTTCATTCCTGTTTTTCTTCTTTGGATATAGTGTTTTCTACGGTTTCACTATTTTCTTGTATTTTATTTTCTTCTTCTGATGGTATAATTGGAATTTCTTGTTGTTTTTCCAAAAATCTGCTAAAAATGTCAAATATATTAGAAAAATTCTTTTCTTTATTGTTTTTTTCTTGTTTTTTTGATTCGTTTGTGTTTTGTAAAAGAGGAAATAATCCAAAATTTTGTAATTCTTGACTTAAATTTTGAGGCATATTTTCTTCTTGTGCTTGGATTTTTGTTGAAAAACTTTTTCAAAAAAGGAGTAATAACAAAAAAATTCATCATGAATATATTCCTATCCATGTTGTTATAGCAATAACCTTCTTTCGTTTTTTCCGGTTTCTCTGCCTCATAAACAATATTCTCGGTTACACTAAAAATTGATAACTTTTGTATATCAAAATGAGGTAGAAAAACAATATTTTCGATTAAAAAAAACCCCACTTTTATGGGGTTTGTTATATAATCATTTTAGACATATTATTACTTATTGTCAAAATCTGTCAAGTTATTTACTTTTTTTGTAAAATGTTTTTGATAATTTCTGGTTCGATGACGTCTTGGATGTATCTTTCGATTGGTCTCGCTCAGTATTGAGGATCGTATATTTTATCTACCATTTCTTCTATTTTTTTGTCACTATATTTTGGAATTTTAACTTCTGGTTGATCTTTCCAAGCAGCAAGGAATTCGTTTAGTCTAATTTTCATTATATTTGTAAGTATTGATTTGCTTAAGTGTCTAAATACTATTTTGTAATCAATTCTATTGATAAGTTCTGGTGAAAGATAGTTTTTGAGTTCTTCCAGTACTCTTGTTTTGATATCTTGGAAATGCTGTTCGTCGATTTCAGTAGCGGTACCACCTGCAGAAAATCAGATTTTTGTTTGTTTTTTTCCAAATTCTTCGGATCCAATATTAGATGTCATAATGATAATTGTACTTTTGAAATCTACTAATCTTCATTTGCTGTCTTTGAGAGTTCATTCATCAAGAATTTGAAGAAGAATATTGAGCACATCAGGAGAAGCTTTTTCTATCTCATCAAAGAGAATTACTGAATATGGTTTTCTTCTGATGCTTTCTGTTAGGTTTCATCATTCATCGTATCCTACGTATCCTGCAGGAGATCAAATAAGTTTTGAAACCGAATATTTTTCCATAAATTCTGACATATCAAATCTGATCAATGTTTGTTCATCACCAAAATATTCTTTGGCGATAAGTTTTGCTAGATATGTTTTACCTACACCACTTGGTCCAAGGAATAAAAATGATCACATTGGTTTTGTTTTTTGAATTACAGAAAGTCTGCTTCTCGTAAGTGTTTTTACGATTGATTCTATGGCTTCATTTTGTCCTACGATATGTGTTTTCAATATAAAATCCAATCTTTTGAGTTTATCAATTTCAGATTCGTTTACTATATTTGATGGAATTCCCAATTTTTCTGCCAAAACTACTCAAATATCTTCTTTTTTGATAGAAGGTCTGAGATGTGTAGGAATGTTTTTTTGAGCTCTCATCAAAAGCATTTCTTTTTTGATATTTTCTTCTTGTTCTTTGAGTGATGCTGCACCGAAATAATCTTGTTTTTCTATAGCTATTTCAATTTTTTTCTGGATTTCTTGTATAGCTTCTTCTTGTTTTTTGTAGTCTTCATCATTTTCTAATTTACCAGTCATTGTTGATTTTTTTGCACAAGCTTCATCAATGAGATCCAAAGCTTTGTCTGGCAAATGTTTGTTGAGAATATATCTTTTACTAAGATTAATTGCAGAATCAAAACACTCTTCTTCTATTTGTACTCCATGAAAGTCTTCGTATGTTTGTTGAAGTCCCAAAAGAATCTGTTTGGTGTCTTGGTTATTTGGCTCATTTACGATAATCTCTTGAAATCTTCTTTTGAGAGCAGCGTCTTTTTCTATATGTTTTTGAAATTCATTAAATGTTGTTGCTCAGATAAGTTTTATTTTACCTCTAGAGAGAAGTGGTTTTATCATTTGAGCTGCGTCATTGTTTTCTTGTCATCAGGCTCATATAATGGTATGTATTTCATCTATAAATAAAATTATGTTGTTTAAAGGATCAGTAGCTTCTTCCAAAATAGCTTTCATTCTAGATTCAAATTCTCATCTGTATTTGGTACCAGCTACAATAGTTCCCATATCAAGCATAAAAAGTCTTTTATTTTTTAGCTTTTCTGGAACATCTCCTGCAACAATTTTTTGCGCAAGTCATTCTACAACTGCAGTTTTACCAACTCATGCTTCTCAAATCAAGAGAGGATTATTTTTGTTTTTTCTTAAAAGGGTATAAATAATCTGATTTATTTCATTGGTTCTTCCTATGATTGGATCAATTAAATTATCCTTGACTTCTTTGGTAAGGTCGGTTCCAAAATATTCTATAGTCATTTTTTTCTCTTCTTTTTTAACTGTTTTAGTAGTGCTGTCACCAATTGTTGATTCGTTCTTATCTATAATTTCTTTATCTACTTCATCAAGTAGCATATTTATTTGTCATGATTCACCAGGCATTTTAATATCCATGATTTCTATATTTTTTGGAGATAAATGTAATTTCTTGAAAATTTTATCTAAAATATCCAAAAAAGCAAATAGTCATTGTTGGATTACTATAGGATTTTTTGCTATGTTTTCTGTATTGTCAATTAGTGTTTCTAAATCTATATTTTTATCTATAAGTTGCTTTTTAAATCTACTAGACAGATTGTTTAATGAAATGTTTAATAGTTCTATAATTGATATTTTATTGTCTTTGGTATTTACATATTCTCTTATTTGTGTGTGAATTTTTTTTGTAAAACCAAGATATGTGTCACTGTTTTCTTGTGTTTTTGCTATATTTTGAATGTTATTTTTTGTTTGGATTTCTTGTATATTATTTGCATTTATTCCTATGATAGCAAAAAATATTTCATTGTAATTAGATGTTTTTATATAATGATAAATTCATAAAAGAAGGTCGTCACCATTGATGTATTTGTGTTTTTGATGTTTTGCAAAATTATTTGCATAAAGTAAGCTTGTAATAGATTCTTTGCTTAATATTTTTTGTTCATTTATCATTGTTTTCTTCTGAATTTGAGTAAATATTTATTTTGAATTTTGATTCTAAATTTTTGTATTGTAATTTCAATATTTTTAATGTTTATTTTCAACCCAAATGCACCACTAAGTAGATATATGTTCCACAG
>CAZZEA010000046.1:0-6011 GCA_964652925.1 uncultured Candidatus Peribacteria bacterium
ATACCAATTTACTACTTTGTAATAAAGTGGTGCAATAGACTTGAAAATGTGCCATGTAAACTGGCAAATTACATATAACTATTTATAATAAAAAGTCAATACAAATTTTAATAAAAAAAACACCAGGGAATAAAAAGGCAAAACTATGGACAAAAGCTGGGACCTTTATACACGCCTTTTCCCTGGTGCACAACGAAAACGTTATTTGCAAAAAAACAATAAATATTTCCTTCCAAAAAACAACCAAAAAAATTTCTTTCATTTTTCTCTTGAACTTCTTTTTCATTTTCCTATACAGACACATCACACTTTTTTTAAAACACAACATCTAGTGGTATTATATCACAAAAAAACACAATATCTAGTATATTATTCATTTTATATCATAAATTATACATTGACAAATGTTCTTCCTCGTGACCAAACACAACACTGCAAAAGAAAACTTTAGCTGGGAGAAAATCGAAAAAACATTTCAGAGAGCAGCCAAAGGATTTGAGACAACTTGTAGCTTTGAAGAAGTAAAAAAAGAATTAGAAAAGTATCTTATGGAAAATATCTCTACCAAAGATATTACTAAACTTTTGATAAAATCAATTATCAATCTAATTTCTTTCCAAAACATCCATTGGCAAACGATCGCAGGAAGAATTCTCATTGTGGATTTATACAAACAAGCAAGTAGAAATAGAAATATCCCCATCGAACACATCTATTCTAGCGAAAATTTTAGCCAGCACTTCCAAAAGTATATTCAGAACAAAAAATATTACCAAAAATTTATGGAATATTATACCCCAGAAGACATACAAAAAGCTGGCTCACATCTCAATCAAAACTACGATTTTGAGTATGGATATACAACAGCGCTTATGCTCAAAAAACGCTATTTGCTCAATCCAAACAATATTATTCACGAATTACCACAAGAAATGTACATGGCAATAGCCCTTTTCCTCGCAATCCCCGAGAGCAAAGAAACCAGACTAGAAACAGCTCTTGCCATCTACGATGCCTGTGCTACCCAGAAAATCTCCTTGCCAACCCCAACCTTGATGAACGCAAGAACCAATTTTCATCAGCTTTCGAGTTGTTTTAAACTCAATGTTGACGACGATCTAAGATCAATCTACCACAACATCGAAAATATGGCTCAGATCTCCAAATTCGGCGGTGGAATTGGAGTATACCTCGGAAACATCAGGTCCAAGTGATCAGATATTAGAGGTGTCAAAGGTGCTTCAGGATGAGTTCTTCCTTGGACAAAAGTAATCAACGATACTGCTATCGCAGTAAATCAACTTGGAGCAAGAGCGGGTGCGATTTCGGTAACCCTTGATATTTGGCATAGAGATATTTTAGATTTTCTAGATATGCAAACAGAAACCGGAGATATTAGAAGAAAATCATTTGATATATTTCCTGCGGTGAGCATCCCTGATCTTTTTATGCAAAGAGTAATGGAAAACAAAGATTGGACGCTTTTTGATCCCAAAGAGATTAACGATACCATAGGAAAAAAACTTCAAGATCATTTCGGAGACGACTTTACAAGCTTCTACGAACAACTCGAACAAGATCCAAAAATAACTCTCAAACAAATCATTCCTGCCAAAGATCTTTTCAAAAAGTTTTTGAAATCAGTAGTAGAAACAGGTATGCCATACACGTTTTTCCGCGATACGGTAAACAAGAATAATCCCAATAATCACGCAGGGAAAATCTATTCCAGCCAACTCTGTACCGAAATCGCACAAAATACTTCTCCTTCAACCTTTATCGAAGAAACAGAAGAAAACAAAGAAATTCATATCAAATATAAACCTGGGGATTCTGTAGTATGTAACCTTGCTTCGATAAATATCGCAAAAGTTCATACCCCTGAAGAAATTGAAAAAAATATTCCAATCGCGATGCGTATCTTGGACAACGTTATCACTCTCAATTTCTTTCCTATCAAAGAAGCAGAAATCACTGCCAAGAAATATAGAAGCGTAGGACTGGGATTCCTAGGATTAGCAGAATACTTAGCAACCAAAAATATGATTTATGATTCTGCTTTTGCAAGAACACATATCGATCAACTGTTTGAGCTTTACGCTTACGAGACATTAAAATCATCCAATGAATTAGCTCAAGAAAGAGGCGCTTACAAACTCTTCAAAGGCAGCCAACGAGAACAAGGAATCTTATTTGGAAGAGATGAATCATGGTATACACAACACACTCATCTCAAAGAAAAGCGATCAGAATTAATTACTAATATCAAAACAAAAGGAATCAGATTTGCTTATCATTTATCTCCTGCTCCAAATACATCAACATCTCTCGTAGTAGGAACAACGGCTGGGCTTCTACCAATCTATAAAAAATATTTCGTGGAAACTAATAGCATCGCTCCTAGTGTAAACGTAGCTCCAAATCTAAATCCAGAAAACACCCGATTCTACAAAGAATATGTAAACATGAAAATGCCAGAAGTGATAGATATGATTGCAACCATCCAAAAATGGGTAGATCAAGCAATTAGTTTCGAACGAATTATCAATCCCGCAGAAACTACTCCAGCAGATCTTTATACCTACTATATCAAAGCCTGGCAACAAGGAATTAAAACAATATACTATGTGAGAAGTATGAGCTTGGATGTCAAAGAATGTAGTAGCTGTAGCGGATAAAAAAACAACCCGGTAGCAAAAAGTAACAATAAAAGACAAATTTATATCTTAACCAGTAATACTATGCAAATCACCCTTACCACTGGTCAAACAACAACCCAAACAACACTGGAAACGCTTCTCAAAAAAACGAAACAGACCATTCTCTACTTTTACCCCAAGGACAACACTCCAGGATGTACCTTAGAAGCAAGAGATTTTTCTCTTCATCTCAAGACCTTTTTGGAAAAAGGTATCCAGGTCATTGGAGTAAGTAAAGATTCTGAAAAATCACATTGTGGATTTATAGAAAAGCAAGAATTAACTATTCCTCTCATCTCAGATCCAGACCTCATCCTCCACAAACAGTTTTGAACTCGAGGAGAAAAAAACAATTTTGGAAAAATCTCTATGTGAACCATCAGATCCACATTTCTTCTCGACCAATCAGGCAAAATCATCAAAGAACGACGTAATGTTAAAGCCACTAATCATGTAGAAAAATTGATCAAAGAATTAAGTAAATAAAATCTGGAAGCAAAAAGTAACAAGAAATATTTATTTAGTAATCAACTATAATGGAAACAACTGCAATCACTCTAGAATCCACTATTCAAAATTTCGAATTTGAAATATATGATCCGCAAACAGATAAAAGTCATAAAAAAATGATTTCTGAATACGATGGAAAACGAATAATTTTAGTTTTTTATCCAGCTGATTTCACCTTTGTTTGCCCAACCGAACTCAAAGATTTATCAAAAGTATATGGCAAAGTTTTAGAATGTAATGCCGAATTATTTGTCATAAGTACAGATACGATTTTTTCTCACAAAAGATGGATAGAGACCGAAAGTTTACTCAAAGATTTCAATATTCCGATGATTAGTGATAGAACAGGAGAATTGACAAGATATTTCAATATTCGAAATAACACAACAGGAAATGCCGAAAGAGGAACATTTATTATTTCTCCAAAAGGAATTCTTAAATCTATAGAAATCACTACGGAACCACTAGGAAGAAGTGCTCAAGAATTACTAAGAAAAATTCAAGCGCTTGATTTTATAGAAAATAATCCGGGTCACGCCTGTCCAGCAAGTTGGAATATCGGACTCAAATCTCTCAAACCATCACTTGATATCGCGGGAAACGTAGGAAAAGAATTGGAATAAAAAAATCCCTCTAAAAAGGGATTTCAGAAACAATCATAGTTCGACAGGCCATCGATTAGGTTTATTCTTAGGATGATCGTTTAATCCAGCTGCGTCTAATGCTCGATAGAGATTTGCAACAGCAAGTTTGACTTCAGTTGGAGCATTACCTCCACTCATAGCAACTCGTACAGCAACGGTTTTCAAAATTCCGGATTTATCCTTGTATAAGATCTCAGGATAATAGCCTCCATTTTCCCCAGGAATTACACGGAAAAATGCGGTTGTAATATCCATGTCATCAGTTAATAGTGCCATAGTATTACGGTTTCAGAATATAGACGGTAACATTTTTCAATGAATCAGCGGGAACAAGAGTAATAGATACAACATCTCCATAAGTGGCTTCAGAAACAACTGCCGAGAAATATAAATTAGTACGTGGATCTTTATAATAAATCTGAGTATTACTATAAAGACTTCTAATATCTCCTATCGTTATTAACAAACCACCATCCCTTACTGATAACGAATTTAAATCAATCTTATGACTGTTATGTCTAATAGAATCTAACCGAGGCTTAAGCAATTGATATTCCTCACTAGAAAGCGTTCTATCATTCGAACACCCTACTATTACCACTACAACAGTGATAAGCAAAAAAACGATTTTTGTTTTCATATAAATTAGTTTTGGTTTAACATTCTGTTTATTAAAATAATTATAAATATTTATACTATAAAGTCAATACATTATGCAAGCTAACAAAATCTTCAATCCATCAGGAAATGATAATCCACAAAATAGAACGATTATCAAAGGAAATACGACAGGTCTTTTCAACCTCAACAACACCAAATATGCACGAGCAAAATCACTCTATACGATTATGATTGGAAATTTTCGAGTACCAGAAAAAGTTTCAGGGCTCAACGAAGACAGCATTCACTATAAAGAATTAACAGATCACGAACGCAGAGCTTACGATGGAATTCTTTCGTTTCTTATTTTTTTGGATAGCATCCAAACGGTGAATCTTCCCAATTTTTCTGATTATATCACCGCTCCAGAAGTTAGTCTTCTGCTAGCTATTCAAACCTATCAAGAAGCCATCCATTCTCAAAGTTACGCAACGATTTTAGAATCCGTTGTTGATAGTAACAAAAGAGACGACATCTATTATTTCCGAAGAGATAATCCTATTCTTTTGGAAAGAAACCAATATATTGGACAAATTTACCAAGATTTTATGGATAATCCCAATGATGAAAATTTTTTCAAAGGATTAATCTTCTACAATGGATTTGCTTTTTTCGATACCCTTGCTGATCATCAGAAAATGAAAGCAACAGATAGAATGATCAACTACATTCGTAGAGATGAGCTTACTCACGTAACAATGTTCACCTATATCATCAAAGAGTTACAAAAAGAGTTTCCTGATATGGTCAAAAAAGAAATTATTTACGATATGTTCCGCAACGCCGTAGACCAAGAAATTAAATGGTCCCAGTTTATCTTGGGAAACAATATTATCGGAATCAATCATCAAACGACAGAAACGTATACAAAACGGTTAGCCAACAATAAATTGAGCCTGATAAACCTCGAACCCCTCTATCCAGAAATCACCGAAAACCCCTACAAACACCTCGAACGTCTCCAAGACAACAACTCAGAAAAATCTAATTTTTTCGAATCAACAGTAACAAACTATGTTCAATCAAGTAGCATGAAAGGAAATTGGGATTTTTAAAAAATCTGAGGAAACCTCAGACTTACTTAGAAAATAGTTTACTAACAATACTTTTGAGTGGTTGATAAGAATATATATCCAAAACAACAACACGATAATAATTTATTTCAGTATTATTACCCGTAAAGATTGTTGTATCCTTAGGAAAAAATCGGTCAGCTAAACGAATTACTGTAGGACAAAAATGATATTGCCCAACCATAATAATATCGCCAGGTTGATAATTTTTTATTTTACAACTACAGTCATTGAATGTAATGATATTATTAGATATCAAAACCTTTGCTTTAACCTCCGATAAATTATTTTCACCACAAGAAATTAAAACAAAAAAAGCTAAAATAAAAAAAATGTTTTCATAAATATAAAATTTAAATTTTTTATAGGAATTGAAAAATTATCATAACTATTGCACCATTACGTAAGTAGAATATAATTAGTAA